>JAGQKQ010000026.1 GCA_020430005.1 Candidatus Omnitrophota bacterium | reverse complement strand
TAATTTCAAAAAATATTCTCGACGGAGAAAAGGAAAAGTCTGTAAAAAAGCGGGGGAAATAAAAGAAATCCAAGAAATTTAATTCCTATACATTTAAAAAGCCCCCGCGACATTAAGTCGCGGGGGCTTATATGATAAAACGCTATTTAATTCTTAGAAATTAACATTTCCGTTAAATAACGCTTGGAACGCTGTTTGTTCGTTGGCACTTGCAAAAACATCACCAGGAACGAACCATCCAAGGCTAGCACCGAATTGAACATCTTCGGTGTAGTCATAGGTTACCATTGCATCAATTTCGTAACCTAACTCGTTTGAATCGTTGTTAACAACAGGCAATGTTGTTGTGTCACCGTCTGGCTGAACAAGAAGTAACTGAGTCGAACATGTGCTTAGGCCGCTAGACGCACAGTTGATGTCTTTGTCTAACCAGATACCCGTCCATAGGAAAGATGCTGTAACATCTTCCATTGGATTAGCAGAAACTTTCACATGGTGAATGTTTGCGTTTGTTAGATTGAAAAGCGAGTTCCAAATTTGGCCTGCGCCTTGGTTTTCTAACAAAGGATCCCAACCTGTCCATTTCGTTCCAGATGCCGGAGCATTTGAACCGTCTTGAACGTCAGTAGGGTTACTATCCCCAGATACGTGTGTGAACACGTATTGTAACATTGGGTTATACTCTTCTAGAACTGGTAAAGAGTATGTCGAGATAAGCTGAACCGCGAAAGCTTCACGCTCAGCGTTACCGTTTGTCTGTGAAGTTGTGATAACTTTGTTACCTCTTTGCCAAGCGAATTCCCCTTGAACGTTCAATCCTTCATAAGGGCTTGTACTTGCGCGAAGACCAGGCACATATAATGTGTCTGATTTAGACGCTAATGATGTTGTGTTATCATCAGCATTGTAATCGCGGTCGATTCTTGCAAAGAAGTATGCTTCAACTTCTGTACCCATTTCATCACCTAATTCGTAAGTTGAGTTAACTCCGTATAGGTCAATGTTATCATTGTTTGTAGACAATGTTACTTTGTTAGAATCCAAACTTGCATAAACGAATTCTAATGTTAATGGGTTGTAGTCGAAGATGGCACGTACAGCGTCAAGTGTTGTCTGCTTTGTAAAATCAGCAGCCACACTTGAAATACCTGATGATGACGGAGCCACGTTGTTGATTCCAGCAGAATCAACGATGAAGCTGTTTCCGTAAGCAAAAGACTGACGACCAGCAACAACAGTTAATGGCGAATAAAGCATTTCTCTTAATGTCACATAAGCTAAATAAAGAGAAACTCCATCGTTTGTGCCATCTGCGTCACCCCATACACGCTCGTTGATAAGACCGACTGTTGCAGAAACGTTATCAGTCAAATCTGCGTCTACGTGAAGTTGTGTTTGTGTTAGTCCGACACTATGGAAATCATCACTTGACGTGTGAGCTCCAAAGTCAAAGTTCGAACGATAGATATAATGGTTGTCAATCGCACCAGATATCTTGATCGTCTGAACACTAGCAGACGCAGGGACAGTAGCGGCTGCTACCATAACCAATGCTGCCAATATTGCGAATTTTTTCATTTTTTCTCCTCCAAAAATAACTCTAGAAGTTATGTAATATAATCTATACAGACTAGGCGGTTGTGATATTGCCTAGAGAGTTTCACTACGATACCAGTATCTCGATGATTTCGGCCGATAAATATTCCATCCCCCCTTTCAAGGCCATATTAAAATCATCACTGGGCCAATTATTTGCAGTATTCTTTCATACATAAAAGCTCATGTCAATATTTTTTGACTTTTTTTATTCAGGCCGATTTTTACGCAAACCGTTGCCGTTCTAGCCTCTGGGAAACCCTCTTTTCAGCCCGAAATTTCCAGGTTTGATTTTATATCAAAAAATACATTGTGCGCCTAGCACGACTCGAACGTGCCCAAACCGGCCTTAGGAGGGCCGTGCTCTATCCATCTGAGCTATAGGCGCAAAATTATTTCTCTTTACACACCAGACAGTTACATTTCTAAAAGAATATCTTCTTACCGATACGGGGCCAAAGCCCGTAAATAACTCTCAGGCGCGCTATAGCCTAAAAAAACGGCCTCGTCGCAATATTTCACGGCCGCATCAAAATCCTTCATTTGGAATGATAAAATAGACATATTGATCGCCGCATCCAGATGCTGCGGATCCATTTGCAATGCCTGCAGATACGCTTCTCGAGCCTTGTCATTTTGACGCAAACGCGCGTACAAATTGCCCAGATTATACTGACCCTCAGCTTGGTCTGGATTCAACGCCAGGGACCGCTGATAGGCCTCCGCAGCCTCACGCAGACGCCCCTCCATCTCCTCAGCATACGCCAGGTTAAAGTACACCTTATCATTTTCTGGGGCAACCTCAAGGGCTGAACGATAGACGGCAATCGCCTTTTCAAACTGATTGAGCCGTCCGTAAACAACTCCCATATTAATGTAAGCATTGACCTCATTCTTATTAATTTTAAGCGCCCTTTCATACATGGAAACCGCCTCGGTCGGACGCCCCAAGTCCTTATACAAATTTCCTAAATTATACAAAATTCCGGCATGCTGAGGGTTACGATCCAACGCCGTCAGATACGCGGACTCTGCCCGATCGTACTCTTTCATTTGAACATACATGTTTGCCAAATTAAACAACGATGAACTATCGGGAGACTTTTCAATCAGCTTGACATAATCGGCGAATAAATCGCGCCGCGCCTGTGTATAAAAAATATTTTCCGGATCTTCTTTTAAAGCCTCATTAATCGCATCAATGACATTGAAATAAACATCTTCATCGTCAGGGCTTGTTTTAATCGTTTGCTGATAAGCGTCCACCGCGTTTTTCGCATCGCCCATTTCACGGAAAAGATCGCCTAATCCCATATAAACATCTTTGTATAGCGGATCGACCTCAACAATCCTTTGATAATTCGCCAAGGCCAAAGGAATATGACCCATCTCTTTATAAAGCGTTCCTAAATTATAGTAAGCATCTGAAAATCGATCATCCGTCTCAATCGCGCGTGAATAATAAGAAACCAACTCCTGCACCTTGGTCATCTGTTGCCTTGCTAACGGAGAAAGCTGCACCTCCACCCCTTCCGTTTTTAATTTTAGAACTTTCTGATATTCTTCTACCGCGCCTTTGTATTCTTTTTCATCCCGCAATACCGTAGCCAGGTTATTTAGAGCAATTTTCTCGCCGGGAAAGTACTTCAATTGATGTTTCCACAACGCCACACTGTTATCCCATATTTGCACCTGCTGAAATGTCTTAAAACCTAAAACGCCCGTCACAAGAATGATTACAAGGCCTAAAAAGGCAGTTCGGATTTTATACGCCTGAACATTTTGCCATATCCGGTCCAAACCAAACCCTAAAAAGGCGCACAGCCCCAAACTTGGCAGATACATGAACCGGTCAGCTACAATATTAGTGTCATGTGAAGCATCAAAACGTAGTAAGAAAAAAATGGAAAAGAAAAAGAACAAGACCGCAAAGACATACCATCGATACTTTCGTAAAATCCATAAACTGGCGGCCAAGACACCGGCGAATATCAAAGAAAATAAATATTCTGTGTTCGAGAAAATAATCGGTTCGGGCAAACGATAAATCGGAACAGAAAAAAATGGAAAGAAAAACTGCCTTAAATAAAAAGCCAATGTCCATGGCCAGATTAGGAGACTTTCTGTTGTGTCCGTTCCGGGAACGCGGACAAAAGATTTATATGTCATCCATACAGCCAGCCCAATCAAAAGACATAGCGGCACCTTTTCCATAAACATTCTCCGGCTAAAAGGCCGTTGGTAAAACCAATCCATTAGCACTAGAACCAACGGCAGACTTAACGCCATCGGTTTGGCCAGAATACTGAGAAAACCTAAAATCGTCGTCAATATCAGGTATCGCTGCTTATAAATCTGCGAATTACTCGAAGCGGCGGACTTGAGATATTTGATATATGATAAAATCGCAGCGGCATAAAAAATGCCGTACAAAACATCCTTTCGTTCCGTTACCCAGGCGACAGATTCCACATGCATCGGATGAAGACCAAAAAATAACGCGGCCACAGCGGCCCCCAATACAGACACACCCATCTCGCGAACAATCCAAAAAAGAAAAACCACTATTCCCAGATGTAACAGAAGATTATCGAGATGAAAAACGAAAGGATCAAAACCAAAGAAACGATATTCCAGGGCGAACGACAGAGATGTTAATGGAATATAAATATCATTAACCGTTTCCGTGAATATCTTCTTGATATAGTCCTGATTGAGCGATTTAATGGTGGGATTATCTAAAATATGGACATTATCATCCCATTGGACAAAGTCGGCCTTAAATACCGGAGAAAAGGCCAAAACAACTAAACCCAACACGATCGGCAAAAAAATCCAGCCTTTAGAGGCATTTGTGAAGGTAAATTTTGACATGGAAAAAATATTAGTATTTCAGGACAGAATAAATCTCAACGTCCTTAAGCTTATCTTTTCCTTTGAGGAATTCCAATTCAATCAGGAAGGCAACACCGGCAATTTCAACGTTTTGCTGTTTGATAAGATCAATAACCGCTTTGACTGTTCCGCCCGTTGCTAACAAGTCGTCTACAATCAAAACACGCGATGCTTTTGATAAAGCGTCTTCATGTATTTCAAGTGTATCTGTGCCGTATTCCAACTCATAAGTAACACTTTTTGTCTTATGCGGAAGCTTCCCTTTTTTCCGGATAGGAACAAAACCACAACCCAATTTGTACGCTAAAGCCGATCCGAAAATAAAACCCCTGGCCTCTACACCGACAATATAATCAATTTTATCATTAGAAAATTTTTCGGCCAGCATATCGACGGCCTTTTTAAAAGCATCACCATCCTGAAGTAGTGTCGTAATATCTTTAAAGATAATTCCTTCTTTCGGAAAATCGGGAATATCGCGTATTTTCTCTTTTAATTCATCTTTTTTAAGTGTCGCTTCCATCGTCATTCCTCCTGATGATTAATCTTCTTCGGCCTTGTCCTTTTCTTTGATAATCTGACGAATTTTTTTAATCGTGGCCGTTTCAATCTGACGGACACGCTCACGGGAAACACCAAGAATCTTGGCGATCTCAGCTAAAGTATGGGTTTCTCCATCACCTAACCCATAGCGAAGCTCTAAAATCTTTCGTTCTCTGTCGCTGAGCATTTCCAGAAAGCCAACAGCACGTTCCTTGTTGAAAAATTTTTCTAATTGTTCATCCGGAGCGACAATATTCTGGTCTTCGATAATATCCCGAACCTGCCCATCGCCATTATCGCCAATAGGCGCATCCAAACTAGACATTTTGGCGATAGATTTTTCCAGTTCCCTCACCCTGTCGACGGTTACCTTTAATTTTTTAGCAACTTCACTGACTCTCGGTTTTCGTCTTAGTTTCTGGGTTAACGCCTCAAGCGCCTTTTTATACTTCAAGATTTCCTCATTCATGTAAACAGGAACGCGGATCATCTTTCCCTGGTCTATAATGGCACGGGAAATCCCCTGCTTGATCCACCAGGCGGCATAGGTCGAAAAACGAAATCCCTTGGTCGGATCGAATTTCTCGACACTTTTCATTAAACCAATGTTTCCTTCTTCGATTAAATCACTGAGAGGGACACCGAGATTGGTGTATTTTTTGGCGATGCTGATAACCAGCCTGAGATTGGATTTAATCATCTTTTCCCGGGCCTGCTTATCACCTTTTTGAATCTTAGTCGCCAGATCGATTTCCTCTTCTGCTGTGAGAAGAGGAATCGGTCTGACATCTTTAAGATAAGCTTTTATTGGATCCATATTTTTGAATTTTTAGTTACTCAAACTAAAAACAATTTATTTCTTCTTTGCTTTTTTATTTGACCCTTTGGCGATAATCGCTGCTTGTGCGGCAGCAAGTCTTGCAACCGGAACCCGGTAAGGTGAACAGCTTACATAGTTTAGTCCGATATCGGCAAAAAACTTAACCGACTCCTGATCCCCACCATGCTCACCACACACACCCACTTTTAAATCTTTCCGAGTGGATCTTCCTAGTTTAACACCAGTACGTACCAGTTGTCCAACACCTTCTTGATCAATTGAAGCGAATGGATCATCAAGCAGAATCTTCTTGTCCAGATATTCCGGCAAGAATGAACCGATATCATCACGGCTGTATCCAAAAGCCATCTGTGTTAAGTCGTTTGTTCCGAATGAAAAGAACTGCGCGTTTTCAGCAACCTTATCGGCTACTAATGTCGCACGAGGAATTTCCATCATTGTCCCGACCATATAATTGACTTTCACACCTTTTTCTTTGATGACTTCTTTGGCAACTTCATGAGCAACTTCTGCCAAGATGTCGAACTCAGCCTTTGTTCCGATTAACGGAATCATAATTTCTGGAAGAACTTTCACTTTCTTCTTTGCAACATTACAAGCCGCTTCCATAATCGCACGCACCTGCATTTTACAAATTTCCGGATATGTAATAGAAAGCCGGCATCCGCGATGGCCTAACATCGGGTTGAATTCATGAAGAGACTCAACTTTCGTTTTAACCTTTGCGGCCGTTGTTCCTAACCGTTTTGCCATTTCTGCCTGGCCATCTTTGTCATGAGGTAAAAACTCATGTAATGGTGGATCTAACAAACGCACTGTCACAGGAAAACCGTTCATGGCTTTGAAGATACCTTCAAAGTCTGAACGCTGTACCGGAAGTAATTTTTTAAGAGCTTTCTCACGGCCTTCTAAATCATCGGCCAGAATCATTTCACGGATCGCCCAAATACGGTCACCTTCAAAGAACATGTGCTCTGTTCTACAAAGCCCGATTCCCTCTGCTCCAAGAGCACGCGCGTTTAATGAATCTTTTGGTGAGTCCGCGTTTGTTCGAACGTTAATTTGACGAGCTTGATCCGCCCACTGCATAACTTCCTTAAACATCTTATAGATCGGATGTTTTTGAGCTGTTTTATCACCATCAACGATTCCGGCAATAACAGGTGATGCCGATGTTTCAACATAACCGGCTAAAATTTCTCCCGTACTACCATCAATCGATATTTCTTGACCTTCTTTAATAACCCGGTCTCCAACTTTGATAGTCTTTTTCTTGGCATCGATATCAAGCGCACCACACCCGACAACGCAACATTTACCCCAACCACGGGCAACAACAGCGGCGTGTGATGTCATACCTCCCGTTGAAGTTAGAATAGCTTGGGCCGCCCACATACCGCTAACATCTTCCGGAGAAGTTTCTTTACGGACAAGGACAACTTTTTCTCCTTTTTTCGCCCATGCCACAGCATCATCAGCTGTAAAGACAACTAAACCACTTGCCGCACCAGGACCTGCCGGCATACCTTTAGCAATTGTACGGTTATCTTTAATGGCCGCCGCTTTTTTCTTAGGATCAAAAATCGGGAAAAGAAGCTGATTCAGCTGATCACCGTCAATACGCAACAATGCTTCTTCCGGCGTAATCATTTTTTCATGAACCATATCAACAGCCAGTTTCACCGCTGCCAATCCTGTTCTTTTACCGGTACGTGTTTGCAACATGTAAAGCTTACCTTCTTGAATCGTAAACTCAACGTCTTGCATATCACGGTAATGCTTTTCTAATCGATCGCGGATCGCGTCTAGCTCCTGATAAACGTTAAGCATTTTCTTCTTTAATGTTGAAATCGGCTCCGGAGTTCTGATTCCCGCAACAACATCTTCCCCTTGGGCATTGATTAAATACTCTCCATAAAATTCATTTGTTCCATCAGCGGGATTACGTGTAAAGGCGACGCCTGTTCCAGATCCTTCCCCCATGTTTCCAAAAACCATAGCCTGAACGTTAACAGCTGTTCCTTTAAGTCCGCGCATTTTATTAATGTTTCTATAGGCAATAGCTCGGTCCGCGTTCCATGATTTAACAACTGCGTTAACCGCGTATGTTAATTGTTCCCGCGCACTGTTAGGAAAATTTTTTCCAACATGTTTCTGATAAACTTTCTTGTAAGCCTCAACAACTTCTTTTAATTCATCCGCTGTTAAATCTGTGTCCTGCGCTCTTTTATATTTCTTTTTAACGCGCGTAAGTTCATCTTCAAAATGCTCATGGTGAACACCCATACATACATCTCCAAACATGTTGATAAATCGTCGGTAAGAATCCCATGCCATACGTTCGTTACCTGTTTTCTTAATCAGTCCAACAACCGCATCGTCATTGATTCCTAGGTTTAAAACGGTGTCCATCATACCAGGCATGGAAACCGCCGCCCCGCTACGAACAGAAACTAAAAGCGGGTTATCCTTATCACCAAACTTGGCGCCTAATTCTTTTTCAAGCTTTTTGATGTTGACATCAATTTCTTTATCTAATGTCGGTGGATTTTTTTGTCCGTTTTGATAGTAGTATTCACATACACTTGTTGAGATTGTAAATCCCGGAGGAACAGGAACGCCAATGCTGGACATCTCTGCCAAGTTAGCCCCTTTACCACCAAGTTCTTCTTTCATGTGAACTTTACCTTCGGCTTTTCCGCCCCCAAAGAAATAAACATACTTCTTGCTCATTTTGCTACCTTTCCTTTCAATTAAGATAATTTCTCAACTAAATAACTTTTTAAATTATCAAGAGGAATACGCTCTTGTTTCATCGTATCCCTGTCTCTGACTGTTACCTGTTTATCTTCTAACGAATCAACGTCCACCGTAACACAATAAACCGTTCCTACTTCATCTTGCCGACGGTAAAGCTTTCCGATCGCTGCCGTATCATTGTAGGTACAGGTTAAATTGGATTGTAAATCGGTTTTAATTTTCTTGGCCAATTCCACAATACCGGCATTTTTCTTTAATAAAGGCAGGACCGCCACTTTGATAGGTGCCAGCTTTTTATCAAATTTTAAAACAACCCGTTTAGAACCTTCAACATCCTCTTCATGATAAGCATCGACCAGGAAGGCCAACGTGGCGCGGTCAACGCCACCGGATGGTTCGATAACATACGGATAGAATTTTTTATTGTTAACTTGATCGTGATACTGCAGGTCTTTTCCGGAAAACTGGGCATGCTGTTTTAAATCGTAATCCGTTCGGTCGGCGATCCCTTCCAGCTCCGACCAGCCAAACGGGAATTGATATTCCACATCTGTACAGCCACGGGCGTAATGCGCTAATTCATCTTTGGCATGTTCGCGAAGGCGAAGATTTTCTTTGCGAATCCCTAAGTCGGTATACCAATTAAACCGTGTTTCAATCCATTGTTTATAAAATTCTTCCGCTTCTTCCGGGTTGGTAAAATATTCAATTTCCATCTGTTCAAATTCCCGCATGCGGAAGGTAAAGTTGCCGGCGGTGATTTCATTACGAAACGATTTTCCGATTTGAGCAATACCGAAAGGAAGTTTACGGCTGGTGGCATCAATAACATTCTTGAAATTGACAAAAATTCCCTGGGCGGTTTCAGGGCGAAGATAAACTTTAGAACTACTGTCTTCCATCGCCCCCAGGCTGGTTTGAAGCATCAGGTTAAAGGCGCGCGGTTCGGTATATTCCGTTCCGACTTTGGCCTTCTCTTCCTCCGAAAGATGATCGTAACGGTAGCGCTTTTTGGTCTTTTTATCATCGACTAAAAGGTCAGTAAAATTCTCCGCGTGACCGGATGCCCGCCATGTTTCGGGGTGCATTAAAATGGCCGCGTCCAAACCAACCACATCATCACGGTTGTGAACCACGGCTTTCCACCACGCATCTTTTACGTTGCGCTTCAATTCTGATCCTAAAGGCCCGTAATCCCAAGTACTTGCGAGCCCGCCATAGATTTCGGACGACTGAAAAATAAACCCCCGCCGTTTGCACAGCGATACGATTGTTTCCATGTCCAGTTTCTTCTGATCTAAAGTCATATAATGTTCGAATTACTTGATTTGTGGGGTTTTTCACTACTTCTCTTATTGAGGTGGTATTCTAACGAAAAGCCTGTGAAAAAGCAAGGGGAAAAAATTGCGAAGTCCATCCCTCTTTGACATGGTCTAAAAGACCACAAATTTTACCTTAAATCCAGAATTTCCCGGGCCTGGCTATAAAAATGATCTATAATTTTTGCGCACGCAACAATAAGTAATATAGTTACAACAATCATAATAATAGATATAACAATCTTCTTAAGGACAGAGTATTTGGGGTGGCTCCAGACCAGGGGCAAAACGAACGGACCAAGTACCAAAAAACCTCCCCAAATTGAGACCGGCTTGTGGTACCAGCTTTCCTTCGCCTTGACTTTTTCCTCCTGCATAACCTCGCGGATGGCCTTTTTCAACTGTTCTTCATTATAATCCGATGCCATATTCAGACCTCAAATGTTTAAGTTCCTCTTTATTCATATGATAAGATTGGTCATCAGCGGGAAATGTTCCGCTTTCGACATCATTTTTGTATTGGATTATACACTCTTGAGCAGCTTTTCCCAGATCACCATACCGTTTGACAAACTTTGGCCGGAATTTATCGAACATTCCCAAAATGTCATGAATGACAAGAACCTGGCCGTCACACAACGGTCCGGCACCAATACCAATTGTCGGGATGGAAAGCTCTTGGGAAATGATTTCCGCAATCGGAGCCGGAATACATTCCAAAACAAGCGCAAAACATCCGGCTGTCTGCAGAGCCTTTGCGTTTTCAATAATCGCGCGGGCCGAATCCGCGTCTTTTCCCTGAACTTTAAATCCCCCCAGTTTCTCCGCCGTTTGGGGCGTCAACCCGACATGCCCCATCACCGGAACATCGGCTTCACGAATAGCTTTCACAACATCCAGGCATTGATCAAACCATTCCAGCTTGACCGCATCGCATCCCGCTTCTTCCATAAAACGTTTGGCATTTCCGACGGACGCGCTTATATTGGACTGATAAGATTCATACGGCATATCCCCAACCAGCATGGCCTGTTCAACCGCGCGGTTTACCGCTTTCGTATGATGTAACATTTCTTCCATACCCACTTCCGTGGTGGAGTTCAAGCCTAACACAACATTCGCCAACGAATCGCCTACCAACACAATGTCAATACCGGCCTGATCCGCCATCAAGCCAGTGGGATAATCATACGCCGTCAGCATTGTAATTTTCTGGTGGCACTTTTTCTTTTCAATAATTTCTTCAACCGTCTTTCTTTTCTTCATTACCCTACATCCATTCCGACACGATCCAATACACACCGCCCAGAAATACATACGATGTGAGATTCATTAAAATTAATGTTCTCCATAATCCTTCCCGTTTAGAAATTCCTTTAACAATCACAAATCCTTCAAAGATGACAGATGTCGTAATACTAAAAATGATTATGGTACTCAGGTGCCAAACCAAGCCTAAAAAAGAATATTCTGCGCCATAAAACCAATGTCGACCCAACGCATAGCTGGAATACAAAGCCGCAAATCCTAATCCTGAAAATATAAAGAAACTAATAATGGTTGTTAGTATTTTTCTATTTTTATAGACATTGCTTACTCTCGATGGAATCTGCTTTAACAAGTACAAAAAAGTCGCTGTTAAAACGGCCGCCGCGACAAGAATACCGATAAAGCCAATCAAAGGTATCATAAGAAGAAAACAAAACATATAACCAATAACAAGAGAGTAAATATTGGCTCCCAGAACCAAAGCGATCGACTTGAGAAAAGCTCCGTCATACCGATCTTTTAAAAAGAACCATTCCACAAAAACAATCATCACCATAGCTAAACCTGTGGACTGAACAACCAGATAGGCCGGCAGCATAAAAACAACCAAACCGGCCGCCCCCACATTCGCGTAAGCCGTTCCCGTCAACAGAAAGAAATACACCAAAACCGCGCTAAAACATCTTAGAAAGTTTGCTATCATATGATCACGTCGTTAACGCCTGATAAATTTTCTCGGCGGCAGCTTTTCCTGATGCAATCGCACTAACTACAGGCCCCGCGTTTGTCACAACGTTTCCTGCCGCGAAAACATCCGGAATGGAAGTTAAATACGTTTCTTCATCAATCTGAATCGTGCCGTCATCATCCAATATCAAATCCGGCATCAATTTGTTCAAAAGTGAATTGGGCTGATGTCCTATCGCGATAATCACTGTATCTACTTCCATAATAAAATCCGATTCCGGAACCGGCAGTAACTGCCACTCTTCGGAAACGCCATCATCGGCAAAATCCATACGTTCACATTTTAATCCACCGACAAAATTATCCTGATCCGCCATAATCTCAATGGGCCGGATGAGCGGCTCCAGCTTAACCCCTTCCTGCTTGGCAAATTCTTTCTCCTCCCGGCGGACACGCATATCCTCTTCTGTCCGACGGAAAATAAGTGAAACATCACAACCAAACCGGACCGCCGTTCTTGCGCAATCCAGCGCCGTATTCCCTGAACCGATAACCGCCACTTTCTGTCCCAACGGAAAGTTCGGTGTATTTCTGGAAAACAATCCCGGCTTGGTCAGATTAACCCTCATCAAGAATTCTTCACCATAATAGACACCACCCAAACTGTGGCCGGGCAGATCCATAAACTTTGGAATACCAGCCCCCATTGCCAGCAATATGGCACAAAATCCCTCATCTTTTAATTCCTGAATCGTCTTCGTTTGCCCGATGTAAAAATTGGTTTGGATTTCAACACCCAGCATTTTGATTTCATTAATTTCCTGGTCGAGAAATTTCTTCGGAATACGGAATTCCGGAATACCGTAACGTAATACACCACCGGGATGATCCAGTGCTTCAAAAATTGTGACCTGATAACCTTTTTGGGCTAGTTCATAAGCGGCTGTAAGACCGGCCGGGCCGGAGCCAATAATCGCAATCTTCTTTCCTTTTCGTTGCTGACGTGTAACCTTGGATTTTCCGTAATCCGCGGCAAAGCGTTCCAGAGCACGTATTCCGATCGGTGATGATTCGTCATTCAAAACACAGGCGGCTTCACATGGCGCCGAACAAATGCGGCCGCAGATTGACGGCAAGGGGTTTTTATCTTTGATGGTCTGATAAGCTCCCGCGACATTGTTTTCACGCAATTGCCGAATAAATCCCGGGATATTAATTCCCAGAGGACATCCCTGCATGCATACCGGATCGGAGCATTGAGGACATCTTTTAGATTCTTCTGCTGTTATTTTTTTAGTATACCCGAAAGAAACCTCGTTAAAATTGTTCCTTCGTTTCTCCCCGGGCTGGGTCTTAACATTCGGTTGTGCCACTGATCAATCTCCTTAAAGGCGTTAATACGGATGGCGTAATCCTGATAATCCACTTTATGGCCGTTAAATTCCGGTCCATCGATACATGACAAAATAAACTGTCCCCCCACTTTTACACGGCAGGAACCACACATCCCCATACAATCCACCATATACGGTTTAAGCTGAACACGCAGAGGAATCTTGGCTGTTTTCGTGGCCGCGGCCACAGCTTCCATCATATCGACAGAACCGATCGCATAAACAAGATCTACCGGCTGCTTTTCAATAAGTTCTTTGAGAAGGTCTGTTGCCTTGGCCTTGCGTTCATACGAACCGTCATCCGTCGCAATCATCACTTTACTACACGTTAAGCGGATTTGCGCCTCCAGCAAAATCCTCTTTTTCGTTTTAGCACCGATAATACCTACCACTTTATTTCCTGCCTCCGCATAGGCACGGCAAATCGGCAAAATCTGGGCGGCCCCGATTCCCGTCGCCACACAAACCACACGACCGACATTTTCAATGTTAGCCGGCATTCCTAAAGGTCCGAGAATCGAAAATACCTCTTCCTTTATAGATAAGTCACCGAGTTTTTTTGTGTCGTTGGTTAAATCCTGAAAAACAACCGCAATCGTCCCACGCCTGGCATCAGATTCGACCACGGTTAAAGGAATGCGCTCATCACCTTGTTCAAC
>JAGQKQ010000269.1 GCA_020430005.1 Candidatus Omnitrophota bacterium | reverse complement strand
AAGCCCTAAAAGAAGAAAATCAGTCCTTAATCATCCAATATAAAGACGGTTATGGTAAAAAAATTGAAGAGTTAGGCGCCACCATTGCCGGACTACAAGAAAAAATTAAAGAAAAAGAAGAGGCTGTAGCCGTCAAAGATGACGAATTTATAGACCTAAAGGATAAGAATGATCGCCTGTTTAAGCAATTAAACCAGCTCAGAAGTGACAAAGATGTCTTGGTTCAGGAAGTTGATCGTTTACGGACGCAGTTAGCGGAAACCGAAAACAGCGTTTCTTCACGCATTGAGCAGACAAAACTGCCATTGCAAACGAGTCTGAAATTCCTGGAAAAGCGTATGTTGGAAACAGAGAATATTCTGGAACAAAAGGAGAAAGAAATCGAAGAATTGTTAAATCGTCAACAGCAATTGATTGAAGAAATCGAGAATCTGCGGGACTCCGTAAGCGTTTCAAAGCTAGATATTTAAGACTTCTTTAGCTTGCATAAAGATTTTATTCATAATATAATGGTGTCAAAAATTTAAACCAGCATGGAGGTCCGATGGAAGAAACCGCAAAAATTATCCTTGATGGAAAAACGTATGAATTTCCGGTTATTACCGGAACCGAGAATGAAAAAGCTATTGATATTACCCAACTCCGTGCTGAGACATCCTATATTACACTTGATAACGGTTTTGCTAATACAGGCTCCTGTACAAGTTCAATAACCTTTCTCGATGGAGAAAAAGGCGTTCTCCGTTATAGAGGCATTCCTATTGAGCAAATCGCCGAAAAATCTACCTTTGTTGAAACATCTTACCTTTTAATTTATGGAAAACTTCCCACCCAAGATCAGTTAAAAAAATTCGCACAATCTTTTACAAAGCATGCCCCGCTACACGACGACATGCTTAATTTTTTTAATGGTTATCCCAAAGACGGCCATCCGATGGGGCTTTTATCCGCTATGGTTTGTTCTTTATCGGGGTATTATCCGGATCTGCTGAAGCCTGAACTGACTGACGAAGAATTTGAAAGCACAGCGGCTCAATTACTGTCAAAAGTGCGAACGATCTCTGCTTACACATATAAAAAATCCATAGGCCAGCCAATGGTTCCGCCTCGGGAAGACTTACGATACATCGCCAACTTCTTAAACATGATGTTTACAACACCGCAAAAAGAATATGAAATTACAAATGAAGTTATCCAGGCTTTAGAAGCTTTATTAATCTTGCATGCCGATCACGAGCAAAATTGTAGTACATCAACCGTCCGTTTGGTTGGAAGCTCCTGGGCGAACATGTTTGCCAGTGTTTCCGCGGGAGTCAGCGCTCTATGGGGACCGCTCCATGGCGGGGCCAATCAAAAAGTTGTGGAAATGCTGGAAGATATCCAGGAAGCCGGTGGAGATATCCAAAAGTTCCTTAATAAAGCCAAAGACCCAAATGATAATTACCGTTTAATGGGCTTCGGTCACCGGGTCTATAAAAACTTTGATCCACGGGCAAAAATTATTAAAAAACGGGCGAGCGATCTTTTCAATAAATTGGGTGTTAATGATCCGCTTTTGGAAATTGCTGTTAAATTGGAAGAAGCGGTATTAAAAGATGATTACTTTGCCCAGCGTAAACTTTATCCTAATGTGGATTTCTACAGCGGTATTATTTATAAAGCCATCGGTATTCCTACCGTCATGTTTCCTGTTCTATTCGCCATCGGCCGTATGCCGGGCTGGATAGCTCATTGGAAGGAAATGAAGGAAAACCCGAAATCGCGTATCGGACGTCCGCGTCAGGTTTATGTTGGACCTAATGAACGCAATTATATTCCAATCGATCAGCGTTAGAAACGACTGGGTTCAACTGTGAAAGGGGACGTTATGATTGATTTTATTAATAAAGCAAAATTTGATAAAAATGCGGTGATTCTCTTCTGCACAGAAGAGCAGGTAAAAAGTAAAAAATACAATTTTACAGACGAAGATATTAAGAAGCAACTTCAAGTTGCCGTTACGAATAAAGTTTTTGATGGATCATCCGGACAAAACATCGCCTTCTTTCATAAAAACACCTATGTTATTGCTGTCGGCTGCGGGGGCGCAAAGGATATATCCTTATCCCAAATACGAACATCCTTACGTTCCACAATTCTTTCTCCAAAATTAAAAAATCTTAAAAATATTGAGATATTACCACAGGTTCAATCCGATGAGGTAATCCATGCGATTATTGAAGGTGTTTTACTTGGTTCTTACCGATGGACCAAATACAAAACGGATAAAGCAGAGCAGCCTGTTATCCAAAAATTCTTTATTCAAGGGACAAAAAAGAAATTCTACGAAGAGATCATTAAGATTTGTGAAGGAACAAATCTTGCCCGCGATTTAGTTAATGAAAATGCCGATGTTGCCACGTCTTCCTTCCTTGAAGCAACAATTAAGAAAATCA
>JAGQKQ010000268.1 GCA_020430005.1 Candidatus Omnitrophota bacterium | reverse complement strand
GAAGGAGAGTTTGCCCCGGAGATTGAAAGTATTCTTTTTCAAAGAATGGAATATTTAAAAGAGGAAATTGCCAAGAATCCTTTAATTATCCGGTGTCTGGAAGATTCCAACGAAAAAAACCGGAACATCAGCCTGAAGGAAATCAGGGAAAAGGATAGGCAATGGTTATCCTTGAAAGAGTATTCACAAGAGTATAATACGTTTGTTAATCAGCGCTGCTCAAACTTTCTTAAAGATTTTCAGCAGAAGAATGATCACGATGTTTACGTTGAGATCTTTATCACAGACTTGAAGGGCCTCAATGTCGCTATGACAAACAAGACGACAGATTATTATCAGGCAGACGAGGAATGGTGGGTTAAGGTTTTTAGCGGCGGTAAAGGATATTCGTATTACGGGGATATTGAAATCGATGAAAGCGCCCTCTCCCATTCCATTTCATTATATTTACCTATTAAGAATACAGAACAAGACGCTCTGGTTGGTGTCATGAAAGTTGTTCTGGACATTGTTGCCATAAAACGGGAATTATGAAAATTTTTACCCTTAGAGGAAAGTTTATCAGTAGTGTTGTCATCTTTTTTTTACTCTTTATAGTATTTACCGGCTTTGCTTATCGAGATATTTTTACCCTGCTGCATACATCGAGGGCTTCTTACCTTACCATCATTCCCTTAACAGAATCTGTCTTTAAGGCTGAGCAATCTCTTCATCGAGGATTATCCGCGCTCGATAAAGTTTTTTTGGATGAACGGACTCAGTATACCAGTGGTGAATTGACCGAAACATTAGAATCAATGAAAAACTTTTCCCTCAAATTTGAAACGTTTATTCAGGCTGTTATCTGGGGGGGAGAGAGTGAAGTGTTCAGAAAATCATCCTATAATTCATTTCTGCTTTTAAGAGATGAAAAAGTGTTGCAGGGTGACGTGGCTATGAAAGCGGTCCCGAATAATATTCAGAAATTAGCAGGGAAAGCCGATCTTTATTTTGCAGGATTTAGCCAGAACGCCATAAAGGCCTTGGAACGTTATCAAAAGTCTGTTGACCTGCACATGATGGGGGAACAAGAAAACGCGCAGAAGGAGTTGGCGGCTGCAAAAGATTTATGGAAAAAATCGAGATATTACGTCAATCTTACCGAAAAAGTTTTTGAAGATCTTAATCAGAAAATTGGATTTTTTAATGTGGAGATTATTTCAGAAATTAAAGAGGCGCAGTCCAGGTTTTTAAAAGAAATTGGTTTAGTGATGGGAGTTTTGTTGCTCTTTTTAATTCTGGCGGGGGGTGTATTTATCGAAACGAATATTCTTAAGAATGTACAGAGGTTGATCAGAGGCGCGCAGGAAATCAGTTCCGGAAACTTTAGTACAAGCGTTCAGGTTAAATCAAAAGATGAAATTGGGCAGTTAGCCGAAATATTTAATGAAATGAGTGAGAAGCTGGAAAATACAACTGTGTCGAAAGAATATGTGGAAACAATCCTGCAATGTTTTATGGATGCATTATTAATTCTGGATAAACAGGGAAAGATTAAATATGTCAATGAAGCGTTTGAGTCTATTACCGGTTATTCCGCGGAAGAAGTCATTGGGCGGTCTTTTGAAGTTTTGAATATTGAAAGTGATAACCCGATGGAGTTGGAAGAATTCATGAGTTTAATCAGTAACCGTGGAAAAGTATCCCGTCAGATCAAAAGAAAGAAAAAAGATGGGGGAGTTTTCCATTCGGAAGAATCTTTTTTAGCTGTTAATCTTGCTAAAGACGGGAAAGAATTAAATTATATGTGTGTTATGAAAGATATTACGGAGCAGAAAAAGGCGGAGGAAGAACGAAAAGAAATATTAATGGACTTGAAAATGTTTAAGAAGGTCGCGATCGGTCGTGAATTAAAGATGATTGATTTAAAAAAGGAAATTAACCTGATGGCTCAGGAAGCCGGTAAAGATGAGCCTTATGATTTGTGACGGGATAATTCTTCTATGAGAAAAACGGGAACATTTAAAAAGCTTTTCTCGCGGCCGCTGAAAATCCGCCATAAATTGCTGATCGGTTTTGGGCTGATTGTTTTTATGATTACGGTGATCGGTCTTTTGGGAGTAGCCGGAGTAAAGGTCATTAATAAAGAATTTTCCGTGATTAATGACCATTCTTATCCTCAGCTTTTTTCCCTCTTGGAAATAAGGAATCTCGCGGGAGAAATTCAGACGGCTATTAACCGGATTGACTTAAATAAAAAGGCCGGAGGGGATTCTGATGCCGTCATGGATGTGAAAAAGGCGGCTTCGTTGATTGAACAAAATAGTCAAAGGATGGACGTGTTACTGGAACAGTACAAGATTTATATGGAAGAACACGAAGAGGATGAAGTTCTCTACGCAAAGAAAATGGCTGAAATTAAAGACTACTTCGTTTCTTTGTCTATGGCCTATTTAGAAGGAGGAGAGAGCAGCCAGGACTTAATAGAA
>JAGQKQ010000267.1 GCA_020430005.1 Candidatus Omnitrophota bacterium | reverse complement strand
ACAGTTATTCAGGAAAAGTTTGAAAAATTAAAACAAATCAGTCCGGACCTGACAAAATGTCATATTGTTTTGGAAAAGCTGAGTAAACATCATCAAACGGCTAATACAGCCTGCGCGCGTCTGGATCTTAAAGTTCCGCATATCAGCGATATTGTTATTAGCGAAAAATGTAATGAAGATGAAGAGTCGTTAAAAAGCGCTGTTATTAAAGTTTTTAAGCGCAGCCAGGCGATTCTGCGTGAAGAAAAGAAACACCGACGGGACAGGAATCGTACGCCCCGTCCGGATAAATTTGAAATTGAAAAAGAAGGCGTCGAGGACGAAGACGAATAACAACAATAGTTCAAGGAGGGATAATGAAAAATTATATTGTTGAGTTTATTGGGACCTTTTTTCTGGTGCTGGTGATCGGCTTATGTGTGATCGCTCCCGGTGCGGGAAATATGGCACCTTTGGCCATCGGTGGTGTTTTGATGGTCATGATTTATGCCGGAGGCCCAATTTCCGGAGCGCATTATAATCCGGCGATTACGATCGCTATTTGGCTTCGCGGTAAATGTCCGGCAAAAGATATACCGGGCTACATTATTGCCCAGCTTGCCGGGGCTTTTTTGGCGGCTCTAACGGTAAAGATGTTTAAAGGGTCAAGCCTGGTTACAGCGGCCGAGCTAAATCTTTCATTGGCCCTTATCGCAGAATTTTTGTTTACGTTCGCGCTGGCTTTTGTCATTTTGAATGTGGCGACAACGAAAAAAGCGGAAGGAAATTCCTATTTTGGTTTAGCCATCGGATTTACGGTAATGGCTGGCGCGTACGCTGTCGGCGGAATCTCCGGTGGGGTTTTTAATCCTGCGGTTGCGGCCGGTATTACAATAATGGGGCTAAGCGCTGTATCCAATATATGGATTTTTCTTGTGGCGAATTTTGGGGGAGCCATTGCGGCAGCCCTTGTATTTAAGCTTGTTAATCCTGAAGAAGCCTAAATTTCGGGTCTATAAAATTGGTGAAAAAGGGACGTTCTTTGGGACGTCCCTTTTTTTTGTTTTTTGATAAAATATAAGGTATACTTCAGGTCTATACGGGGTAATCGGAAACGGGAAATCTTCCAGAAAAGGTAAAGAAAAGTGAGAAAAAATAGCGTACTAGCGTTAATTTTGGGGTGTCTTCTTTTATGCGGCCAGGGATGCAGCACAATCCGGACAAAGGAGGATGTTTTGGCCCGTGCGCAGAAAATCAAGGCTCAAATTCAGTTGGAGGAAATTGAGCCGATCGAAGTGCCGGCTAAAGTTCTTCCAGAGTATGAAAAGTTAACGTATAAGGCCAAGTACTTGGGAATTACGGTTGGCACCATGGTTGCTGAGATCAAGGGAATCACGACTATTCAGGGGCGTCAGGCCTATCATTTTGAACTCAGTGCCACAACAACCCCGTTTTTTTCAAAGATATTTCATGTGGATGACCGTTTTGTATCGTATATGGACATTGAAAAACGGCATGTGTTACGCCAGGAGATTTATCGCAAAGAGGGGAATTATAAAAAAGAATCTATTGTGGATTTTGATCAGGAGAATCATAAGGCGTATTATCAGCATTTGTTAAATGGGACTTCGGAGGTTATTGATATTCCGGAAAATGTTCAGGATGTCGTTACAACAAACTATTATTTCCGTATGGTGAATTTTCAGTTAGGTGATACTTTGGAATATAAGGTTTATGTTGATGAAAAAGTGTATGATCTTTTGGTTTTAATCAGTGATCAGAAAAAATTACGTGTTCCCGGTTTGGGACGGCAGGATACATTTGTCATTCAACCCTTTGCCGAGTTGGGTGGAGAAGATATTAAAAAGGGACGGGGATCGGCCTATTTTTCAATTGAGGAATCCCGCCTGCCATTTAAAGCGGAGGTAGACACGCCGCTGTTTGGTAATGCCTCAGTTATGTTATATGAGAAGGAAGAAGAGCTATATAATTATTGATAATTCCCTGTATTTTTATACAATAAAGACAAATCCTAAATTTAAATAATATTAGAGGACAGATAAAGATGTATTTTGGAGTTCTTGGATTTTTAATTATTGCCGTTCAGGTCTTTTTTGCTGTGGATGCTTATAAAAAAGGACGGTATTACTGGGTCTGGATCATTTTTTTCTTTTCAATGATTGCCTGTTTAGTTTATTTCTTTGTGGAATATCTACCCGATTTACAGGCGAGCCGTTTATCTGAGAAGATTTCTTCAAATTTAGAAAAGATTATTGCTCCCGAAAAAGAGCTAAAGCGATTAAAAGAACAGCTTGAGTTTTGCGATAATGTGGAAAATCGCACAGCCCTGGCGGAAGCCTATATGACCAATCATCAATTTTCAGAGGCGATTCCTTTATTAGAGGCGTGTCTGCAGGGGCATTACCGGGATGATGAATATTTAATCGAGAAATTGTCGTTTGCTTACTTTATGACAAAGGCTTATGCGAAAA
>JAGQKQ010000266.1 GCA_020430005.1 Candidatus Omnitrophota bacterium | reverse complement strand
AGGCGGGCGTGGAGCCTGTCCCGGCGCGCTGGCCGGAGCTGACGAGGGCGCTACTCTTTGGCCCCCAGTCGCCGGCCTCCTTCCGACTGGACGGGCCGGATGCACTGCCCGACGCGGCGCAGTGGGTGCTGGAAGATGCGGCCGCCTTTGGGGCTATTCCGGATGGCACGCTCACCGCCGCCGAGCAGATGCAGCTCGATGCGCTTGTAGCAGCGGGGAGATAAGTGAAACGCAAAATGATTGACCAGCTGCCCCTTCGGGGCAAAGTTCTTTTTCTCGGCCGTTGCACAAGCTGAAAAAACCACCGGCGAAACCAAATTCAAAATTTCTGCAAAATTGGTTCGGAGTTTTGTCGAGAACATAAAAATTCTTGGCAATGAAAGATTATATCGCAGGTTTTATTTTGCTTTTTGCGTTTTCAATTTCTCACGCTCAAACACAGGATAGTTTATCCTTTATCAAATCAAAACGAATGTCTGATGCCGATTTGGCAAAAAAGAATGAAGGGACGTTTTTTACAGGGCTTCCGGAAGCTTCCTCCGACCCGGTAACCGGGTTTGGGCTAGGAGCAAGAATCAACGTTTATTGGAACGGAAAAAGAGATAATCCACTTTTCCCATACACACCGTACTTAATGAAGTTAAAAGCCAATGCTGCTTATTACACCTCAAACGCAAGAGAATTGGTGCTTTCTCTTGATGTACCCTATTACAAAGGAACAAGATGGCGTTTTAAGGTTGATTTTAAAGCTCAGCAAAATCCTGCCAATTTATATTTTGGCTTAACAGATGCTACCCTCGGAAATTTAAGTTTGCCCTCTGACCCCAATACTACTTTTAGCGCCTATGAAGAATATGACCAAGCCAGAAAAACATTACGGCCTGGAGAAACCGGGGAAACTGGAGAAGATGCTTTTGTAACCGATGCTTTGTCCAACCGATTTCGAGAAACCGAATTTATGCTCAATCTAAAGGCAGATCATGCCTTAGGCAATGGAAAATGGCGACTGATGGGCGGTTACGAAATTCAGCATTTAAGCTACAAAACATTTGAAGGAACAGAAGCAGATGCCATAAACCCTGCCACAGGCAAAGAGACGGTTGCGCCTAATGGATTTTCATTGTTGCAACGAGATTTTGAAAGTGGCAAAATCTCAGGTTTAGACGGTGGTTGGGTATCTATTTTACAAACCGCTTTAATTTATGACACAAGAGATTTTGAACCTGACCCGACAAAAGGAGCATATTTTGAGATAGCCAATGAATATTCGAGCAACCTTATCGGCTCTCAATTTGATTTTGACAAACTATTTATTCAAGGCCGTTTTTATCAAAAGTTGCCATTGGGCTCTCGAACCGTTTTGGCAGGCCGTATTGGCGTTGGGCATATTTTTGGAAACAACGCCCCATTTTTTGAATTTCAAGACCAATGGAGCCCTGACGGAAGCGTAAATGCTTTAGGCGGAAAACACTCCTTGAGAGGTTATAGAGCGAACAGATTTTTATCAAGGTCGATGTGGTTTGCAAATCTCGAATTGAGATACAGAGTTGCAGAAGCGAAACTTGGAAAACAACAATTTGGCTTTGGAATTGCCCCGTTTTTTGACGCAGGAACAGTCCGGAACCACTGGCAGGATTTGAATTTTAAAGATATTAAATACGCTTATGGCGTTGGACTACGAGTTGCCTGGAATCAATCGACCATTATTTTCTTGGATTACGGAGTGTCAAAAGAAGATAAACTGTTGTATTTTGGAATTGGACAAGCGTTCTAAACAGAAAAAAAGATAACGAGAGCCCAATATTAAAGGCTAAAAATTTGATATACGAGGAAATCTACGGCCTTATGAAAGAATAGAGGCGCCTCTACTTCTATCCGACAAGATTCCGAACGGCCATTTTGGGCCGGAGAATTTAACTAGAACAATTGGTATACTTCTTAGAATTTGAGATTCTCCCGGGCGTCCCACAGCCCCCAATAGGCGCCTACATCGCCTTCCGCGCCGACTTTCCAGGCTTCGTCAAAGGAGGAGAAGTAGAACACCTCAATGCCGTCCTGAGCCGACCATTGCTGAATATTCAGAAAATACCTCAGTGCATTTTCCATTGACGGCTGGGCGTCGCCCAGGCCCGTGCCCTGGCTTGGCCATCCGGTCTCGGTAATGATCACTTTCTTTCCCTGGCCGGCATGCAAAGCCTGATAGTACATCTGTTTGGCATGCATCAAAGAATAGTCGATATGGCAGCTCTCCCAGTAGGGGTAACAATTGGCTAAAATGACGTCGCAGGCGGCGGTAATGTTCGGGCGCACGCTGAATTCGTAATAGGCGTCCACATATCCTACCGTAGTGCCTGGCAGGGCTTCCTTAACCCGGGCGATGTATCCCAGCAGTTCCTCTTCCGTCAGGTCCTTTCGGTACATCACCTCATTGCCAACGGCGGCAATATCCACATAGCCTTCTTTTGCCAGTTTG
>JAGQKQ010000265.1 GCA_020430005.1 Candidatus Omnitrophota bacterium | reverse complement strand
TGATTATGATGGTATATGAGATTAATTCTACTTTAAGGGTCTAAAAAGGAGTTATCATTATGGACTTAAAATTGATTATCAGTTTCCTCTTTATGATGTTTCTTGTCTGCGGAGTGCTTATATTATGGTTAAGAAATACTTTTCTGACAAGCACGGAAGGCGCTTTAAAGCGGCTCGATGATGAGACAGCCAAGGCGGCAGCTAAACAGGCTGAATTAACCCGCCGTATTCAGGAAGCCGATAGTGAATTGGAAAAACGACGTTCAGAAGCAAAGGAGTTAGCGGATAAAATGCGCTCCACAGCCGAAGAGGAAGCCAGAGCGGAAAAAGAAAAAATTATCAAAAAGGCCAGGGACGAAGGGGAAGAAATTATCGCTAATGCCCAAACGGCAACAGAAAAAATGAAATTGGAAATGGAAAAAGATCTGGATATTCGGGGTGTTGATTTTGGTATCGAAATTCTGAATAAAGTATTTTCTGAAAAAACAAAAGGGTCTTTTGAAGAGCTTTTGATTGCCGATTTTATTGAGAATTTAAAGACAATGGATATGAGCCGTATCAGCCCGGATGTGGCCACCGTTGATGTTATTACGGTTAATCCGATCAAGGAAAATTATAAAAGTGAAATCTTGAAAATTGTTAAGGATAAATTGCAGAGGGATATTCAGATTAATCCAACGACGGATGAAAAAATCTCCGGTGGGATTATTCTCAGATTCGGCAGTATGGCCTTAGATAGCAGTTTGAGATTTATTTTTAAAGAAGAAGCCCGGAAAATGAAGGAAAGTATCGAAGCGACCATTATTTAATTATGGGAACAGCAAACCGTGTAAAACGAGAACTTCAAGATACCATCCAGATGACCGATGTCATTCAGACACTGAAAGACATCGCGGACGCGAAGTATTATCGTTTGATGAATGACCGGCATAAATTTAAGCGTTTCGGGGAGTCTTTTGTTGAGTTTTTTCGTCTGATTAGTTTAACGAGCGCGGAACACCCATTGCTATCTAACAAAAATCCGAAAGTGGGGATAGTAACGGTCACTATTGAGGGTAGTTTTCTGGGAGAGTTTAATAATAAAATTGTCCGAATGGGATTTGAGGAATACGAGAAAAATGCTCAAGCCGTTTTTGTTTCTGTTGGAGAGCGCCCTGTTGAGCGCTTGGCCCAGTACACACCGAAGTTAAAAGTATTTTCAGGAATGAATATTGATAATATTTATCAGACAGCCGTTGCCGTTAAAGATTATCTTGTTGACGAAGTTATGAATGATCGCTTGGGGAAAATTGTTGTATGTTCGGCAAAGTCTAAAAGTTTTGAAGAACAAAAAACCCGAAAAACGAAACTGTTACCTTGCGACGAACTTATTTCCAAGCAGGCTGAGCATGTGGATATTATTGAAAAGGTTATCGAAGAATCAGAGCCGAAGGAAGTTATCGGTATCCTAGCCAATTTATGGGTTGTAACACGTTTATATGAAATTTTCATGGATACGATGATTGCTTCAGCGGCTGCGCAGGCTTCCTTTTTGGAGGATAGTGTGGACCGTATGAAAAAAGAAAAGAAAAGAGTTCAGCTAAAATATCTAAAAGCGAAAAAAGCGGATATTGATAAATCATTACGGGAGACCTTCACGTCTCAAATGATGCTTAAAGAAAAAGCTTAAGGAGTTCTATTTTGGACGAACAAGAAAACCCACAAGAAGACAAACAAATTCCTGAAGAGTCTCAAAAGCCGGCTGAACAGCAGGAAGCCGGGGCTGAAGTGAAGTCTCAAAACCAAGAGGCAGCAGCAGTGAAAGACGGCCATTCTTCCATTGGAAAAGTTATCTCTGTTCAGGGGCCGGTTGTCGACGTGCGTTTTGAGAATTTTGAAGATATGCCCGCCTTATATGATGTTGTCACAACCTACACTGTTGATGGACAGAAAATCGTTATGCAGGTAGCGGAGCATTTATCCAGTACGGTTGTGCGCACGGTATCTTTGATGGATACGTTAAATATTCAGCTTAACGCGGTATGTTATAACACCTTTCAGCCGATCACTATCCCTATTGGGGAAGGATGTTACGGACGGGTTATGGATGCGATGGGAAATCCATTGGACAGTGCGGGAGAATTTACCAATTGTCCCAAACGCATACCGACACGCTATATTCTTAAACCGCCGTCTTTTGACCTCAGAAAAAAAGAAGCGGAAAAGGCAGAGGTTCTCGAGACAGGTATTAAGTATTTCGACCTTCTGTTTCCTTTGGTTAAAGGAAGTAAGACCGGCGTTCTTGGAGGAGCAGGATGCGGGAAAACAGTTGTTATTCTGGAATTAATCCATAATATCGTTAAAGGTCATGGCGGGGCTTGTGTTTTTGCCGGAATCGGCGAACGCTTGCGTGAAGGAAATGAGCTGTACCATGAACTTAGCGAAGCCGGACTTTTACAGAACGTTATGTTGGCCTTTGGTCAGATGGACCAGCCGCCC
>JAGQKQ010000264.1 GCA_020430005.1 Candidatus Omnitrophota bacterium | reverse complement strand
CCCCTCCCAAACAACCATGTTCAGAAGAGGACGATCTTTGCCCAAAAAAAATCCGATAAATTCCTATCCCTGGAACTATCGGACAACCTTGCCCAAACTTAAAATTTCATATTAAGACAGCGCTGTCTTAATGTTCGAAGTATATACGCAAAAGTTATTGTTGTCAAGCACTTTTTGACTCTACGCCATTTTTGCCCGAACAAAAACCCTTTTATCGTCGGAGTTAATAATCATCCGTTCATTAAACATCTTCACGGTATTCTGGATTTGATCTATATAAGGATATTCCTGACCGATCTCCAATTCAACCACAAGAAACCTGTCGTCCTCGACAGCCGTTCCCGGAAGCCGATAAACACGCTCGGCCAACTCCTGACTATTAGCACCGAAAGCCTTTAACCCATAATGCGTTAGGCAATATTCCTGCAGTTCCCGCCCAAAACCGTCCAAAAGACCACTAAAATCTCTAACTATTTGTTGTGAAAGGTTTTGTGATTCTTTTAGGCTAGATTCCATCCCCCGATGATCGGCCGGTTCGAGCCCTGGCCAACGTAGTATAAATTCCGAAACAATCTCCGTGTCTTTCGCCCTCAAAATATTTGTGATCACAAGGGCGGCCGGAGGAGCCTCGGCAAAATCCCCTGGACGCTTCCCTTTTTCAGGCCATAGGGCAAACAGTCTGTAAGCCGTGTCACGGCCGGCGAAAAGTGTTGTGGCCTCGGAGGCCTTTAGTTCAGAAAAATAATAGGCCTTTTTCAATGCCGGAAAAGATAGCTTTTGCTTCTTTGCCCATTTTATGGCATTTCGGATTTCCTTAAGGGTTTTTCCAGTAGGCGATGGAAGCCCCACCACAAAAAGCCTTCTTTTATTAGGAATAATGGAGAATTCGGCAAGCTCCCTTCCCTGTCCATCTAAAGCTTTAATCTGAGAAATATGTTTGTCTACACCATAATCGAAGCACCGTACGGCCCTTTGAAGATCGGGCGACTCAAACATCGCCTCATCCTGAAAAAAGAAAATCAACGGCTGCCGGTTAACAACCAATCTTTTTGATAAGGCCCCCATGGCCCTATCAATCGGCAGTTCACTGCCTTTATCAGTATTTGTCCTCAGGCGGGTCAGCGTGGCATCAAAAGAAACGGTCGTTTTATCCCGTAAAACTGCACAAAATGTCCGAACGCCCATTTTCATTTCATTTTGGAGCCTTAATGCCTCAAATAACAATTTTTGAGAAACCTCGCCTTTTTGGGTCCACTCTGAAACACAGGAAACCGTTGTATCGGACGGGAGGCCCGAGAAATACCAAATCGCGTTATCTGCAGGGTCTTGGATATCTTCGTCCGAAACAATATTCAACAAACGGAGATACAAACAGGCCTCTGAAATTTTATCCGGCTGGTCCTTCCCTATATAAGGAGTAAGGAGCTGCCCCAAAGAGGACCTTTCAAAGATTTCCCATTGCGCTGCCTTTAAAAAAACAAACCCCGCCCAGGAAAGCTTTTGCCGTTTGACATCGTTCAATTTCTCATCGACCTTGGCTGCCGGTTTTTGCCCCGCTGGGGCCGAACTCCCTGCCGACGGTTTTGCAGGATCCTTCATCAACGACATCGGCTTATTTAACTTTTCAAGTTCCTTTTTGATTTGTTCTGATTTATCAACCTTTTTGGGAGGTTCCGGTTTTTTTTGCGGGACAAAAAGCTGCTCTTTTTTCTCGCGAGGTATCTTAAAAGTACCTTGCGCCCTTCGCCCGACAGAGCTGCTGAGGTGAGCTTCTTTTAGTACATTATTGACAGAAGACTTGGAGATTTTAATCTGAAACTTTTCTCCAACCAAATCCGCGAGCTTCCTTACACCAATTCGTGGACTTTCTTTTTTCCGTGCAATAATAAAATCAATGACTTCCTGGCTAAGTTTATGTGTTACACCCATATCTCAACTTTGTTTTAGATTGGACATTTTACTTAGTATATCACAATCACTTGTCATCGCAATTATGTCGCAACTATTTCTGAATTTCGATTTTATCGTTTTTGGACGTTCCTGTTTCCTGAATAACTCCGGCGGGAAGTTCTATCACATAGCTGGCCTTAAAAAATATTGGACTAAGCCGCCACGGTTTAATGTTTTCAACAAGCCCGACAACGTGATCGTTTTTATCAACAAAAACGACATCTATGGCAAACCTCATGAAAAACATATGAATGGAATTGCATCGGGTAATCACCAGACCTTCCTTCTTGGGTAGTTCCTGATGTTGTAAAAGCCCAATCATTCTACTCCACGGCGTATCCGCTATAGCTGCATTGTCCGCTAGATATTTTTGTTTATCTGTGTTAAAAATTTTTACAGGTTCTTTTTTTGAGGGGGAGTTCGGCCGGGTCATTCTTTGGCAGGGGGAGCGGTAAAGATGTCCTTATCAATATCTAATCCTCGGGTTGAGAATTCCTCAAAACTTTTCGGAATGTGTCCCGTGGGTTCAAAATTTCCTATAACATTACCATCGGCATCAATGCCTTTTTGACGGAAAACAAAAATATCCTTTAGCTTTAACTGAAAGTCTTCG
>JAGQKQ010000263.1 GCA_020430005.1 Candidatus Omnitrophota bacterium | reverse complement strand
CTGGCCGTAAGAGATTTATTAAAGGAATTAAAAGGGGATAGAGTTGGCTTGATCGCTTTTGCCGGTGACGCGTACTTGATGTGCCCTTTAACACGGGATTATAACGGGTTTATGTTGAGCTTAAATGATCTGGATACAAATTCTGTATCGCGCGGCGGGACGAACATCACCAGAGCGATCAAGAAGGCGATGGAAAGTTATGAAGAAATTCCAAATCAGTTTAAAGCGGTGATTCTGGTGACTGATGGAGATAATTTGGAAGATGATCCTGTTAGTATGGCCAAAGAAGCAAAGGAAAAGGGGATTAAAATTTATACCGTTGGAGTCGGGACCGCCGAAGGAGAGTTAATTCAAGTGGAAGACCGGCAGGGACAAAAGACATTTATTAAGGATGATAAAGGTAACTTTGTGAAGTCCAGGTTGAATGAGCGTCTTTTGCAGGAAATCGCGTTGATTACTGAAGGGGGATATTTGAAAGCCAGCGGGGCTGAGTTTGGTCTGGATCTAATTTATGAAAAAGAACTTTCTAAAATGGAAAAACGGCAGTTTGAAAGCGGCCGCGAAAAAAAATATCATGAACGGTTTCAATGGCCGTTAGCGGCCGCGGTAATTTTTTTGGTGGTGGAATCATGTTTAACAACGCGCAAACAGTAAAAATTTTGTTGTGTATGGTCGGGATGCTGTCGTGGCCGGCCATCACAAAGGCGGCTTCGGACTCATCGCTGGTTAAGCAGGGCGTATCGGCCTATGAAGCGAATGATTACGAAAGGGCCGCTGACTTTTTTGAGCAGGCCCTGGAAAAGTCTGATGATAAGGCCGCTGTTCAGTACAATATGGGCAATGCTTTTTATAAACAAGAGGAATACGGGAAAGCGATTGATCGTTTTCAACAGGCATTGTTAACGGATGATGATGGACTCAGACATAATGTTCACTATAATATAGGGAATGCCTTATACAAAAGAGGTCTCCAATTAGAGGAGAAGGAATTAGATAAGGCCATTGAACATCTTGAGAAGTCTTTAGCGCAATATAAAAGCGCGATGGATCTTGGTGATGAAAAAGATGAAGAAATTATTCATAATCATGCTTTTGTGACAAAAGAATTGGAACGATTACGACAAAAAAAGAAAGAACAGGAACAGCAGCAACAAGATCAACAACAAAATCAGCAGGAACAACAGCAAAACCAACAGCAAGATCAGAAGGATCAGAGTCAGCAGTCATCACAGCAAGAAAATCAACAGCAACAACAAGACCAGCAGAATCAGCAGAACAGCGAGGATCAGCAATCGCAACAGGATCAGTCTTCTGATCAGCAGGACAATCAGGAGCAAAATAGCCAGAATCAAAATCAACAATCGTCTCAGTCGCCGGCGCAAAATCAGCCTGAACGGAATGAATCTTTTCAGGATTCCGGTAATTCTTCGCATCATCAAAATCAAAATGATACCGAACCAAATGATAATGAAGCACGGGAAGATGAGTCTGAACCAGAGGAAGAGAATTCTGAAGAATCACCAGAATCGGAACAGGATGATAATAAAGATGAAGAAAAGGAAGATTTAGAATCCGCTCAACAAGGTCAGAAACAAAGTGCCGGTAAGCAGCAATCATCAGCGCAATCCGTGACGTATGATCCAAATGCGATGACCGAATTCGAAGCACAAATTTTGTTGGATGAATATAATCAAAACGCGCCAAGAAAATTATTAAATACTTATCGACCAGGTGAAGAGCATGGAACAGTTATAAAGGATTGGTAAATGAAAAAATACTTTATACCATATTGCTTTAAATATTTGTTGTGTAGTTTTGCTCTAGTTGTGTGCTGTATGGGACAGGTCTCAGAGGCGCAGGATTATACTGTCCGCGCCGATGTCAGTACCCGGTCGGCGGTCTTGGGATCATCTCTCGAATTTTTTATAACGGTTGAAGGTACGCAAGACGCAGACGCTCCCGCACTCTCTGAGATTGATGGTTTTCAAACACGTTATGTTGGTCCGTCCCGCCAATTTTCGATGGTCAATGGAAACATATCCAATTCGATTAATTTCCGCTATGTATTGGTTCCAACCAAGACGGGAGACTTGGAGATTCCCGCATTAACGTTGAATGTTAACGGGCAGAGTTATACGACCCAAGCTATTCCGATTAAAGTTTTTGATTCCTCACAAACAGCCCTGAATGATGCCAAGGAAAACACACAAAAAACACTGGCGGATAAATTATCACTTGTTTTTAGTCTTTCCCAGGATACGGTTTATCTTCATCAAAGAGTTCCGGTGAAAGTTATGTTCCTGAAATCAGATTTGGATATTGCGGATCCGCATTATCCGACTTTGGAGGAAAAAGGGATTGTATTTGAACCGTTCACGGAGCATAAAATGGATGCTCAGGTGATAAAAGGAACCATGTTTGATATTGTGGAATTTGATTCCTATCTTTTTCCGACACGTAGCGGAGAATTAGAAATCGGTCCGATGGTTATGGATTTAAATCTTATCGCGAAAAATACATCACAGCAGGGGATATACGATAGGCCGTTTAGTGATGACTTTATTAATAACCTCATCCACGGTCCCAGAAAGGTGCCGGTTCAGC
>JAGQKQ010000262.1 GCA_020430005.1 Candidatus Omnitrophota bacterium | reverse complement strand
AAAATAAGGAAATTCAGCCAATGCCTGATACAAAGGATAGTTATGAGGAATATATGTCCTTTTTTGAGGAAATTTACAAGACTATGGACGAAAATTACTATAAACCGGTCTCCAAAGAGGCTTTTGACCGCTTTATCGAGGTTTTTAACACCAAAATTTATGGAGAATTGCGGGAAACGGGGAAGTCAATCGACTATATTCGATGGCGTTCAGCGGCTAAAATGATTGATTATTTGAAAGATGAGGAAGATATTTTTAGCGCTTTTTACCCGCCAAAACCGGCCAAAGAGTATGAACAGACGGCTTTGGGACGGCGTCAGGATTTGGGAATAGAAGGAGAGTTTGTGGGGAATATGTTTAAAGTATCCCATGTTGAGCCCCGGTCTGATTCTTATGCCCAGGGATTAAGGCCTTTGGACGATATTGTTAAGATCGATGGAAAGGATGTTAAAGACTTAACGGAAGACGAAGTTAAAGAATTGCTGGTTCCTATGTATGAATCGACGGTGACTTTGGGTTATTATCCTGCCGGAACTCAAGATTTAAAATATATTGATGTTCTTTCCAAAGAGTATTTTAAACAAATGGTTTTTCCTATTACAACTCCTGTAGAAGGGATTTATGGGTTGGAAGTCCGTCGGTTTAATCGCAAAACAGCTGAGGATATGTTTCGATATATTAAATATTTCAAAGCACAGGGGCCCATGAAAGGGTTAATTATTGATTTACGGGGCAATCCCGGAGGCCCGCCATTGGCCGCCCGGGAAATTTCGTCGTTTTTTCTGCCGCCGGGCGATGATTTTGCCTACTTTCAGAAAAAAAATCAACCGAAGGCGATGCTGGATGTCCCTGAAATTCCGAAAGAATTTCATTATGATGGACCGATGGTCATTTTGATTAATAACAAGAGTGGGAGCGCGTCGGAGTTGTTTTCAGGAATTCTGCAGAGTAAAGGCCGGGCGGTCCTTATGGGGGAGAATTCTGCCGGGCAGGTTATGCTCAAAAGTATGTTTCACTTTGATGACGATTCTATGGTATTATTAATTACTGCCCGTGGACATCATCCGGACGGTCAGGTGTTCAGTTTTGGTGGATTAATTCCCAACCGTGCCGTGAACGAAGAAGAGACGGATATTATTGAATACGCCACGCTTTATCTTGTTTATGTTAACAAAGAAGGTTTATGGGATAGAGAAAAAATGACCGTTGTTAATAAAGAGTAATTTAGAATATCATTCATGACAAAATCTTCGCCCGACCCACAACCATCAACTTTGAATAAGCCTTCACAAACAGTTGCTCACGCCCAAAAAATTATTAATGATAAATTTGGTACAAAAAAAATTCTTATTATTATTCCCGCTTATAATGAAGAAGGGAACATTTTAAGAACGGTCAAAGAGATTTATGATTATAATTCTTCGTTGTCCGTCGTTGTAATTAATGATGGCTCACAAGACAAAACGCGTGAAGAGGCAGAGGCCTCAGGGGCATATGTAATTAATTTGCCTTTGAACTTAGGGATTGGCGGTGCTGTTCAGACAGGATTTAAATTTGCTAAGGAATATAATTTTGATATTGCGGTGCAAATTGATGGGGATGGTCAGCATGATGTGCGTTTTCTTAACAAAATAGTCGATCCGGTCATTAATGATGAGGTTGATATGGCTATAGGCAGTCGTTTTTTGCCACCTTATTTGGGATATCGCTCTTCGTTTATTCGGCGTATCGGTATCCATTTTTTCGCGTATCTTATTAGCTTCTTAACACAGTATAAGATAACAGACCCGACATCCGGTTTTCGCGCGTTTAATCGTCAGATGATTGATGTCTTTGCTAATTATTATCCCCAGGATTTTCCCGAACCCGAGGCGATTGTTGTCGCGGCGCGGCATCGCGCCAGAGTTGTGGAATTCCCTGTACAGATGAGAAAGCGCGCGGCGGGTAATAGTTCAATCCGTTATTTAAAAACATTGTATTATATGATTAAAGTAACGATTGCTGTTATTTTGGGGCGGTTAAAACGAAAAGCGGTTAAAAATTACTAGTTTAATATAAATCTATTTTTAGTTGCCCGTTATTTATGATTATTAAATTTGTTACGATATTTTTATCTTCTATTATCTTTTTTATTGTGCTGGAATTAATTCGCAGAGAACGATTAACCTTTAAATATGCGTTTGGGTGGCTTGCCGTTTCTATTCTAGCGGTCTTTTTAACGGTTTTTGATCGATTGCTTTTTCAAACAGCTGATTTTTTTGGTTTTGAACTGACAAGTAATTTCATTTTCTTTACATTATTAGCTGTGTTTGTTTTCTTTTCCTTGATTATGACAATATTCTTATGTGATCAAAACAATCGTATCGATAAAATTATTCAAAAATTAGGGATATTAGAATTTGAATTGAATGAATTAAACAAGAAACGGGAAGATAAACGTTAGATCGAGGAGAAATTTATTATTTTGTATTGATGATCTTCTTGTTTCTCTATATTATATAATAGTTGCAACACGAAAATTTTTACTTTGAATTGTTAAAAATATTTTTTAATTAGTCTATGAAAAATATTGTCTTACCTGAATCACAAAATTGGGACCATTACTGGA
>JAGQKQ010000261.1 GCA_020430005.1 Candidatus Omnitrophota bacterium | reverse complement strand
CCATCAATTGCTTCATTTTGTCAAACATGCACAACTCCTTATCTATATCTCTTTAAATGTTCTAAGAATCATATATGGTCACTTATTGTTTTTCAAGTTTTTATTTTACGCCTCCATTAGCCTCCGAAGAAAATAACCAGCCGTGCGAATATCCGCTCCAGAAAAATCTGCAGAAACATAATGGTCAGGATGGCCAGAATCGGTGAAATATCAATCGCTGTGCGGGGTAAAAACCGCCGGAACGGAGCCAGAAGCGGTTCCGTTGTCCTGTATAAAAACTGGACAATCGGGTTATAGGGATCAGGGCTGACCCAACTGACCAGTGCCCTGGCGATAATCAATATATACAGCATGGAAAGTACAGTTTGCACAAGAAATCCCAGTGCCGCAAAAAAATCTCCTAAAATTCCCATAGATCTCTCCTGTTATAAATTATGACTTATCCTGTTCAAAAGCCTTTTCCTGATCATAATTAATCGCGCGAATCGGATAAGGAATGTTAATGCCCTCTTGAGCATAGCGCTTATGCAGCCGCTTAACAAATTCATGCTTAATCAAATAATTATCCACAAATTCATGCGCCCGCATAATCACAGAAAAATTAATACTGAAATCGCCGAAAGTATGATAACGAATGAACGGATCAAACTCTTTCACGCCGCCGGTGACTTCCTGCAACGTTTCCTTGGCCACCTCAATCGTCACTCGCTCCACCTGTTCAAGATCGGACATATAATGGACACCCACCTGCATCAAAACCGCCAACTCTTTATCAGGGTAGTAATAATTCGTAATACGTGAGTCAACAATCACCTTATTTGGAATAACAACCACATTGTTAGGCAGCATACGTACCCAGGTAGAACGCCATCCGATACGATGAATATATCCCTCTTCTCCTGATTCCAGTTTAACAAACTGTCCGACGACAAAAGGCTTATCCAGAACGATTTGTATCCCGGCAAAGAAATTTTCCAACGTTGGTTGTAATGCCAGTGCCACCGCCAGAGAACCGATTCCCAAAGACGCGACAATCGGTGTAATCGAAACACCAAAGCTATCTAACAAAATCAAAACGCCCAAGCCGATCACAAGAATGCGCGCGATACCCCGGGCGATACCTCCCGTTGAACGCAGTACCGCGACTTTATCGGAATACTGATGAATAAGGGTGTTAATAAGTTTATCCAGAAATAATATAATCGCCACAATCGTTGCCGCCTTGAAGGCAATCAATAAGTAATTTGTTAATTCCGTATCAATCACCATCGGAACCATACGTTCAACAACAGCGCCACCACTGGTATAGATCAGCAACGTTAATGGGAAGTCTGCTGCTTCAAGGAAGATATCATCAAGATTATTTTTTGTTTTGGCCGCGAACTTCTGTAAGGCCGTAAAAAAGATTTTCTTGAAAAACAACAGACCCGTTATCCACAATAAGAAAACCACGGGTAAAACAATCCAGCTGGACATTGTATAACCAAAAATAGTCACCGTATTCATTACATAACCCCCTTAAAAGACTTTGAATAAATCTCCGTCAATAACACGCTGTTCAACACGATTAAACAACCGTTTGGATTTCTCTGAAATTTCCTCGAGTTCCTTTATGATGTCATTAATGCCTTGCGACGTAATTAATAGCGCACGTGAAGATTCTGTCATAACCTCGGATAATTCCACCATATCGATTTCACCCAATTCCTCCGCAGTCTTGGTGAACGATTCCGCCGCGCTGGCAAAAACCACGGCCAAATCCTGCACATCAACAGGGTCCAACCCGATAACAGGCTGATCAATATTCAAACTCTCCTTCTCCTCATCAACATAGCTTTCAATCAGCTTCTCTCCAAGAATTCCCTCGGTACGAATGGCGAAAGTCGTACTTTTACGAACTTGCTTTTTATATTTCTCAAAGACGTTTAACACAACTTTTACGTGACGTCCTTCGACAGCCTGGTCCATAAAGTCTATACTTCCGACACTGCCGACCGTTACGCCGGACAAGCGGACCGGAGCTCCCACATTCAGTCCGCCCACATTCCGGAAAAGCACCGTCATCTCAAATTTTGGTTCAGCCAGACCTTTATCTTTTCCAATCGTAAAAATGAAAAGGATAATCAAAACAATTCCCGAGAGAAAGAAGATGCCGGCCAGCAGACTTTTCATAAATTCATTTTTATTCATTTAATACTCCCTTATTTAAGGAATTCCTGAACAAACGGTATATTTGACGCCTTTAAATCTTCTTGAGTTCCATCGATAACAATTTTTCCGTCTTTTATGAGAACCAGCCGGTCGGCCATAGCAAAAGAATTGTGAATATCGTGCGATGTCACAATCGTTGTGCATTCGATTTTCTTTGAAACGTTTCGGATCAGCTCTGAAATGTCCCGGCTGCGGATCGGATCCAGTCCCGACGTCGGCTCGTCACATAACAAAATTTTTGAATTCAAAATCAAGGCTCTGGCCAAAGCCACCCGTTTTTTCATTCCCCCGCTTAGCTCCGCGGGAAACTTTTCTTCAACACCCTTTAAATCAATCAAGGCCAAAATATTCTCGATTTTTTCTTTAATCTGTTTTCTGCTTAAACGGGAATGTTCCCGTAACGGAAACGCGATATTATCAAAGACGTTCATAAAATCGTAAAGAGCGCCTTCCTGAAATAAATACCCGATATTTTCCCGGA
>JAGQKQ010000260.1 GCA_020430005.1 Candidatus Omnitrophota bacterium | reverse complement strand
GTTCCTGTGACAAAGTATTGCAAGATTTGCGCTGTTGAAAGCGATCAGGCTCTGGGTTTCCTGCCGGTTGAGCTTGCGGATCGGCGTGAGCGGATGCTTTTCAAGATCGGGCAGGTTTTGGTTGATGTCGCAAAACAAGGTGAGGAAATCTTACAGGCATTAAAAAAGGAGGAATGAAAATGTCAAAAGTATTAGCACATGAAGAAATAATTGTCAGTACCGCAGTTAAGCAGTTAACCCCGGCGATATATAGCCCCACGGAAGGGGCGCCAGCGGTGTTTGCCATTATCCATGCCGAGGACGGACCCATGAGGTATTTTGTGAACGGTCAGAATCCTTCGCAGTCATCAGGGGCGTTACTTGAGGACGGCGATATTGTTGAGCTTCCGTCCATTTATCACATCAAGGATTTCAGGGTTATCCGCTCAGGTAATGACGACGGTAAATTAACGGTCACGTATGAAGACTAAGGAGGTTAAAAAATGCATCTTAATCACAAGAAATCAAGCAGGATTGTAAACAGGATCACGGAGATACAGACCGACGGCGGACTGCCAAAGACCGGGCAGAACATGTCGTGGTACATGTTTGATGATGGATATTATCAAATGGGATTTCCGCTCGGTGGCGCTCAAAGGTTCGTTGATAACGGTGACGGAACAGTTACTGACATGGCTACCGGTCTTATGTGGGTAAGCGACCCAACGATGGTTGGATTAGGTTTTACGATGTATTGGTATGACGCTATCGATGCTTGTGAGAATCTTAATTTTGCCGGCCATAGCGATTGGCGCATGCCGAATATATTTGAACTAATGTCTACGGTAGACCATTCGAGATACGACCCTGCATGGGACACCATGTATTTCGCCTATCCACCTGATACATGGACGCCATTTTGGTCATCTACTATATGCGCACCGTGGACTGATGGAGCTTGGTGTATGTATCCGTATGACGGATACAAAACGACCTATGGGATTCCTTGGGATATGTGTTACGTTCGCCCTGTCCGTGGTGGTCAGGCTTAATTAAAGGGGGCTTAAAATGGCAGACAAAATAAAAACAGAATATAAGGCTGGGAAAAAAGTTGTGACATTTCCAGACGGCAAAGTCAGGGAAATTAAAAAAGAAGAAGTTCAATCGTTCCGGCAACATCTGCTCAACCAGAAAACGAATATTGAAACGCAGTTGAGCCGGGTTGATGCTGACCTTTCGGAGATGGAAAAAAGTAAAAATATTATCGTGGAGTAAGCCGTGATTGAGCCGAATAAAATTGCTGATGCGATAAAGGAAGTATTCGGGTTCCTGCGTGAGTGGAACAACGCCGACCAGAAGCAGAAGCGGTATGCCCTTAAACGGATTACGCATATCAAGAAAGCGACCGATGTTGCGGAAGATATCTTCTTTGTCGTGGACGATATGCTCCAAATAGCGCATACGCAGGGACTGAGCGATCGGCAGGATTTTTCACGTCTGGAGAAACGGTACAAAAAATTGGTTCAGAAGTTTAACGATTTAGATTAAGGAGGTGCGTCATGGATATAGTTATGAGTTATCTGTCGGGGAATATCCCGCAAATCTTAACCGCTGTCATCGGGATCGGGGCGATCTGGCTGGTGCTTTCAAAGGCATTAAAGGTGCTTCAGGAGATCACCGAGCTATTGAATGCGATCGTCGTTGCTTTTGCTGATAAAAAGCTCACGAAAGAGGAGATCGATACGATTGTCAAAGAGGCAAAAGACGTTCCTTTGGCGGTTAAGGCGTTAATAAAGAAGTCCTGAAGAAACGCCTTGCCAACTATTAAACTCTATGGCCTACTCCTACGAAAAAGGAGGAGCTATGGAACGTAAAGAAAAAAGTCGCAATGAGCTGATGCTGATTGCCAAGGATCGTGGGATTAAAAACTTCCGGGTATTAAACAAGGAAGAATTGATGCACGTGACCGCTGAAGGCATTACTCAACAGGAAATCGATGCGCTTGTTGCCGGTGCGGTTAAACGATGGAAGTCCGGCTGGGGTTCGAGGAAGGTGAAAAAATGAAAGTAAAAATGGAATTGGATTTGAATGTTCAAATGGGTGCTGGTTCGCCCACCGGAACAGGCTGTCAGGGCTACATGCCGGAAGGGACGCTGTATGAAGAACTTGTCCGGGTATTCGGCGATCCTCAGGTCACATCGTCACTTGATGGCAAAATTCAAGCTGAATGGTTTGGTAGGATCAACGGACTTCAGTTCACCATTTATGATTACAAATCACGGGTTGAGCCGGAACGGAATACCGACTGGCATATTGGAGGCAAGCATAAGGTTGTCGTTGAATTGTTGCGGGCGTACTTCCAGAGTTGTTAAAAAATATTGATTTTTGCTAACTTTTTGATATAATTATAGTTAACAATTTGGTAGTCCCGAGTTTGAAGGAATAAATCCCGGACATTAAAAAAGCAAAACCTTCGTTCAGTTTAAATGCTGAGCGGAGGTTTTTTTATTTTAGGTAGCATTTTGACTGTTAAATTGATATAATACTGTAAATATGGATATGTTGAAATAGTCAATCTGCCCCTATTAGGAGTATCTTTATGAACAAGAAAAAACATAAAATGAAAAAAACCACGATAGAGCTTTCAGAGGAGCAGTATTTTTTTCTTAAAGAAAAGTCACTTGTTCTTCAGAAGCAAAGAAAGAACTATTCTATCGTT
>JAGQKQ010000025.1 GCA_020430005.1 Candidatus Omnitrophota bacterium | reverse complement strand
TTTTAATGTCAATTTTGCACTGACCGAACCCCCTACAGCTTCAGTTCTTTCTTCTTGAAATTCTACATCCAGTTGTCTCAAAATAGATTTATATATATCAATCACATCCGTTTGGGGCGAACAATTTACTCTAATATATTGATTTTCCTTAAGATGTTTGTTAGTAAGTGCCGTTTTCCCTTGTTTAGATGCTCCAAAAATAATTATATGCTTATTTCTTGTAATTCCTTCACTAAATTTATTGTCAACCGCTTCTCGTTCAATATATGATTTGACCTGCTCATTTGAAACACCAAAAACATCTGTTGTTTTCATTTTTTCCTCGCCATTTATATAAGTTTAAAAAACAAGCTCCAGAATTCACTATTAAATAAATTAATTCATAAGTATTGTTACCCCTTTTGATCCCAACCGACAACCTCATCATTTTCTAATGTTATCCTTAATCCATACCGATTCGCTCCCTGGGGAGAATATTTCCATACTTCTTTTTTCTTTGTCTTTAATAATTTATTGTCTATTGCACTAGGCTTTCCTAGGGAGTCCATAAGCTGTTCTTCTGTTTGCCCTACCCAAAATGACCTTGTCATGATTTTTTCAACGAGTTGATTATCCTGATATTTATTTAAAAGCATTTTTCGCCTACTCTTTTTTTCCTCCGCCCTAATCCAAATGACAACACCCACTATAACAGCAAGAGAGCAAATAAAGAGTTCCCAACCCATGATTTCACCTAGTTTTATAATGAGAAAAATTGGGGCCCCAATGATAATCAGATACGTTATAAGCTTAAGCTCTGCTTTTGTCATACTGTTGATTTTCTGTTTACCATTCAATTTTGTACTTTGTTATTCTACCGAAATACTGGGGAATGAGAATGACTTGAATATTCTTTAAACTGATTTAATAAGACAACAATGGTCACATATATTGCAGATCATGCGATGCATCTGCGCATGATCTGTTGGCAATAATCTCTCGATTATTGCCTAGCTACCAGTAGTATATATAGTTTAATGAAAACCGTTCGCGGTTGGTTTTTTCGAAGGTGGCTTGGAGGGCGTTGCGCTGGCTGATCTGGTATTGCATACTGGTGTTGAAGGTTTCGATGTATTCGCCGTTTTCCAGATCAAACTCCAGCCCGACATCGTTCTGCATTTTCAGTTTGTCGTTACCGATGACAAACCCGGCTGACGGCCCGGCCCGGTAGTTTTGATCCAGTGTATGCAAACCGCCATTAAGAAAGCCGTAATAGATCCCCTTATCCTTGATTTTGTTAACAAATCCAATGCCGCTGTCGAACAGATAATCGTAATCGGCATCGTTATTGTTGTTATAGCGGTCAATCCCGGCGCGCACCCGCCAGGAAAACGGATGCTCATTGGCTTCGGGAATGTAAAAGGTGCGATAGTCTCTGATTTTTAAGAAATCAAACGTGTCGACAAAGATTTTATCCGAATCGGCAAACATACCGATATTCAAACTCAACGCGACCAGATCGTTAAACTCCAACGCGTTTAATCCCACGGACTCTTTACGAAATACCGTCGCGCCAAAGGTCGCGTACGGATCGCTGTGGGTTTCGGCCACGAACCCGAGATTAAATGACGACGGCGGCGGCATGGTTTTTGGCGACGGTAATTCCGGAATGCTGACCGGTATTACCTCTTTGCCCGGCAGCTGCAGCCGTTCCAAAAGGATTTTGCGTTTGTATTCCTTTAACGTTTGATCGGGATTAGCTTCATCTTCCGCCATCCATTTATAATACTGATACGCCAGCAACGCGTTTAAGACATTAATACGGCCTTCCACATCAAGCGGTTCCAAATATCCGGCAAGCTCATCGTCCGGCTTGTCGGTAATCGTGGTATAAATTTTCCGTTCCTGCGGGCTTAAGCGTTCAATTTCATAATACAAATGACGCCGCGCGGACGGAATATATTTGATATCATCAATAAGCGCCGGTTGACCGTTTTGCCGGCGCTGCCGGTCTATCGTGTGCAGGCGCTGAAACAACTCCTCCGGCACATACACCGGATAATTAAAATCATAAACGTCTTCCTCAATAAAAATATCCAGCAGAACCGCCAGACGCTGCGCGCAATTGGAACTTAAGAAAAAGTAGCGATATTTTTTCGTCAACAATTCCGCCATGTGATAAATCATCATTGTTCTATCACGCTCGCTCAAATTCAGCGTGTATTCCCACATATCCCGGGATTCTTTATTGGTATACACCTGGTCGTGCGCGAAAAAATATTTGTCGGAAAAAGCCTTTAAATCTTTATCGGAAACTATTAAAAATGGCGGAAAACTTAATCCGGGAATCGCGGATGAAGTTGCGGAGGCCATGAAAAAATGGGCGATTTCTAAAGGCGCTACGCACTTTACACACTGGTTTCAACCGCTAACAGGATTAACGGCTGAAAAGCATGATTCATTTAACCAGCTTGATGGAGAAGGTAGTGTTGTTCAGAAGTTTTCAGGTGAGGCTCTAATTCAGGGAGAGCCGGACGCATCCAGTTTTCCTTCCGGAGGTCTTCGACCAACCTTTGAGGCCCGAGGATATACTGGTTGGGATCCAACTTCACCAGCCTTTATTAAGGAAGGCGCAAACAGTGCTACACTTTGCATCCCGACATATTTCGTTGGATGGAAAGGGGAAGCTCTGGACAAGAAAACACCTTTATTGCGTTCTATGAAAGCTTTGTCAATTCAGGCGGAACGCTTGGCCAAACTTTTAGGAATTAAATGTACACAAAAAGCCTATGCTACATTGGGTGGTGAGCAAGAATACTTCCTAATCGATCGTGAGTTTTATTATCAAAGAGTTGATCTTCTTCAGACTGGTCGCACACTTTTCGGAAAAGAGCCGGCCAAGCATCAGCAACTAGCGGATCATTATTTCGGTGCTATCAAAAGCCGTGTTATGGCGTTTATGGAAGACCTTGATCGCGAAATGTGGAAATTGGGTGCTCCTGTAACAACACGTCACAATGAGGTTGCTCCGGGACAATACGAAATTGCTCCGATTTTCGAAAATCAAAACCTGGCTGTTGACCACAACATGCTTTGTATGGAAGTGATGCAAAAAGTGGCCGAACGTCACGGATTGGCCTGTTTATTACATGAAAAACCTTTTGCCGGTGTTAATGGTTCCGGAAAACACTGTAACTGGTCTGTAACAGGGCCTGACGGTAAAAACTGGCTGTCTCCGGGAGACAATCCACACGAAAATGAGAGATTCCTTGTTATGTTATGTGCGGTTATTAAAGCCGTTGATAAATACGCAGGTTTCTTACGTGCGGCTATCGCCTCTGCCGGAAACGATCACCGTTTAGGATCACACGAAGCGCCTCCGGCGATTATTTCGATTTACCTTGGAGATCAGTTGATGGACATCATTGAGCAGATTGAAAAAGGCGGGGCAAAGAGCGCGAAGCAAGGTGGAACATTGGAAGTTGGTGTTGATTCATTACCAACATTACCTCGTCACGCATCTGACCGCAACAGAACATCACCATTCGCGTTTACAGGAGCTAAATTTGAGTTTCGCGCGGTAGGTTCTAATCAAACGCTGTCCGGACCGAACGTTGTCCTTAACACAATCGTTGCGGATGTCCTTGATGAAATCTGTACAGAATTAGAGAAAACCGGTAAGAAAGATACGGATAAAGCTGTTCAGAAAATTCTAAAAAACATCATTAAAGAACACAAACGCGTTATCTTTAACGGAGACAATTACACAGAAGAATGGGTTAAAGAGGCGAAGAAACGCGGACTTTTAAATCTTAAAACAACACCAGAGGCCTTGAAAGAGCTTAAAAGCAAAGAAGCCTTTGAGGTTTTCGAACGACAAAAAGTACTAAACAAAACAGAGCTTCAATCACGTTACGATATCTATCAGGAAACATACGAAACGATTATTAGATATGAGGCAGATTTAGCGGCTAATATGGCCAGAACGCTTATTGTTCCTGCGGCTATTGAGTATGCCAACGTCCTAGCTGAGAATGTGAAGAGTGTTGAAAGTATTACAAAAGGAAAGTCTTCGTCGACACGCAAGTTATTAAAAGAAGTAAGTGGTTTGACAGAAGACGCCATTTCTGCCGCCGAGAAACTAGAATCAGTGGCGAAGGGAAATGATACCGTTAAAACACGCAAAGCCATGGCTGATCTTCGTGGAGCCGTGGACTCGCTTGAAGGATTGGTTCCTGCGGAGATTTGGCCGCTTCCATCCTACGCGGAAATGCTGTTTATTTCCTAATTTTTAAACATCACAAAAAGACGGAGGATGGAATCGTGAATGGATTCTGCCCTCCGTCTTTTATTTTATCCTTTTAAGGACACACCTCACTAGGCATGATACTATATCTTAAGAATATTGATATTGAAGGGGCCGGAACGCTCGGTGATTTTTTCGAGAAAAAAGGGTTTGAGTCCCGGATTATTGATCTTGGCCTGGGAGAACCTCTCCCTGATACGGATTTTTCCGATATTGAGGCCTTGGTCGTTCTGGGCGGCCCTATGAACGTTTATGAAGAGGACAAGTATCCCTTTTTAAAACAAGAGACCGCTTTTATTCAAAGGACTCTGGAAAAAAAGATTCCCTTTCTTGGACTTTGTCTGGGATCTCAACTGCTTGTGAAGTCTGCCGGAGAAAAAGTGACGCGGTCGCCGCAAAAGGAGATAGGCTTTTTTCCTATAGAACTTACGGATACCGGGCAAGATGATCCGTTATTTAAAGGACTGCCAAAAACGTTCGATGTTTTTCAATGGCATGAAGATATGTTTCAGATTCCGCCACAGGGCCACTTATTGGCCTCATCGACGGCGTGCCCGCATCAGGCCGTCAGGGTTGGTGATAATGCATATGGTTTGCAGTTTCATGTTGAAATTACGGACATTAGTATTAAAGAATGGTGTGATGAATATATCAAAGAACATACCCAAAATGCCTCTATGAAAGACCGGATGATAAAAAATTATCGGAACAGGGAAGAATCATTTCGCCATGTGGCAGAAGTGCTTTATCGCAATTTTTTAGAAATCATTCAAACCAAAAATTAACGTGTGATTATGATACGAATCGCGCTGGCTCAAATTAATCCTATTGTTGGTGATCTTAAAGGCAATTCCTTACGAATTAAGGACGAAATCGCAAAAGCCGCAGCCTTGTGTGCTGACCTCGTTGTTTTTCCTGAGTTAGCCCTTTGCGGTTACCCGCCGGAAGACCTTCTCTATAAAGAACATTTCATTAAAGACAATCTGCACGCTGTTAACGAGTTGGCCAAAGAGGCTAAAATAATCGCGGCCATTTTTGGTTTCGTTGATATGGATAAAAAGGGAAATCTGTATAATGCGGCGGCAATTATTCATAATGGAAAAGTTGTCGGTGTTTATCATAAACGACAATTACCCAATTATGGCGTTTTCGACGAGAAGCGGTATTTTATTTCGGGAAACAATGAGGGCCTTTTTTCTCTTAATGGCGTCTCCATTGGAGTTAGCATTTGTGAAGATATCTGGATCGACCGCGGTGTTGTTGAAGAGCAGGTCCGTAATGGTGCCAAGGTCATAATTAATATTTCTTCTTCGCCTTATGATGTCGGTAAACTTAGCCAAAGAGAAAAATTGTTAAAGGAGAAGGCGAAAAAGTTAAAGGCACCTGTCTGCTATGCTAATCTCGTTGGAGGACAGGATGAATTGGTTTTTGATGGAGGAAGCGTTGTTTATGGCTCGAAGGCGGACGTTTTGGCATACGGTAAACAATTTGAGGAGGACTTAATTCAAGCCGATTTGAATATCTCTCCTTCCCATCGAAAGAAAAAAATGAAGATCGAATTAAAAACGAGTGCCGCGCCGAAAAAGACAATTAAAGAAATAAAGGCAGTACGCTATACATCGATTGAGCGTATTTATAAAGCGCTGGTTTTGGGAACGCGTGATTATATTCAAAAAAATGGTTTTGAAAAGGTTTTGATAGGCCTGAGCGGGGGAATTGATTCGGCAGTCGTGGCGGCCGTTGCGGCTGAGGCTGTTGGGGCGAACAATGTCATCGGCGTTACTATGCCATCTCAATACACATCAGACGGCACAAAAAGCGATGCCTTTGGCGTTGCCGGGAATTTGGGGATCGAGATTTTAGAAATTCCGATTAGGGATATTTTTGAAAGTTACACGGAAGGGCTAAAAGATACATTTCAAGGGACCAAGCCCGGTTTAGCCGAGGAAAATATTCAGGCCAGGATCCGGGGAAATATCCTAATGGCCATTTCGAACAAGTATGGTTGGCTGGTTTTAACAACCGGGAATAAAAGTGAGTTTGCTGTGGGGTATTGTACCCTTTATGGCGACATGTCCGGCGGGTTTGCTGTCATTAAGGATGTTCCCAAAACGAAGGTCTATGAGCTGGCCCGGTTCATCAACCGGCAGAGAGAGATTGTTCCTTCAAGCACTATTGAACGCGCACCCAGCGCCGAGTTGCGGGAAAACCAGAAGGATCAGGATTCTCTTCCGCCCTACGATTTGTTAGATAAGCTTCTGGCTGGCTATATTGAGGAACATAAGTCCATAACCCGCAACGTGAAGGGTAAAAATAAGGATATTGCCAAGGAGGTTGTTCGCTTGGTGGACCGTAGTGAATATAAACGCCGTCAGTCTCCGCCCGGGGTCAAGATCTCCCCCAGGGCTTTTGGCAAGGACTGGCGTTTGCCGATCACCAATAAGTACTCGGATTTGTAATGCAGAATGAGGCTCTGGGATTTCCTTTAGTTTTTAAGCCTATGCAAGATAGGCATTTTCAGCTTGCAATATTTTCAAAAATATGTAAAATGTAGCAACAGCTTAAGCGATAAGGTATTTAAGAGAGATCCTCATCTCATTCCGAAGGCAGGCCTTTGGATATCGAATCAGTCAGCAGAATCCTCAAACAGCAGGTTCTCGATAATAATATTTAGGGAAGTGTTCGCGTAAAGCCGAAGACGCGAAATGTGTATGTAAATATCAAACTGGAGAGTTTTAAAGAATGAGTCATTTTTATCCAAAACAACAAGGTCTATATCACCCGGAATTTGAGCATGATAGCTGCGGGGTTGGCTTTGTTGCCCATATTAAGGGACAAAAATCCCATGAGATCGTACGCGGTGGAATTCATATTCTGGAACGTTTAACACACAGAGGGGCCTGTGGTTGTGATCCTGAAACAGGAGATGGGGCAGGAATTCTTATTCAAATGCCGGATGCCTTTTTACGTAAAGAATGTGAAAAGTTAAATATTAGTCTACCTCCATTTGGTGATTATGGTGCCGGAATCGCGTTTTTACCACCTTCCGCTGATGAACGTAATGAAATTGAAACCTGGTTTGAACATATTATTAGAGAAGAAGGACAAAAGTTTCTTGGCTGGCGGGATGTTCCACATGATAGCGACAAAATTGGAGAGGTTGCGCGTTCTGTAGAGCCTGAGTTTAAACAGGTTTTTGTCGGTCGTGGGGTGGACACATCACCGGAAGATTTCGAGCGAAAGCTTTATGTTATTCGGAAGCGTCTTTACAATACGGTTCAGCAATCGACGTTAAGCCAAAAAAGCTATTATTATTTCTGCAGTTTATCCAGCAAAACCATTGTTTACAAAGGCCAGTTAATGGCCGAGCAGGTCGATAAGTTCTTTACAGACTTGAACGATCCGGATATGGTTTCAGCGATTGCCATTGTTCACTCTCGCTATAGTACCAATACGTTTCCATCCTGGGCTCTGGCTCACCCGTATCGCATGATTGCGCATAACGGAGAAATTAATACGTTGCGTGGAAACATTAACTGGATGCATGCCCGCGAAAAACAATTTATTTCTGAGGCTTTCGGAGATGATATTAAAAAATTACGCCCGATTGCTGTTCCACATGGAAGTGATTCAGCGACATTTGATAATGCCCTGGAAATGCTGGTTCTTGCAGGACGATCATTGCCTCATGCCGTTATGATGATGGTTCCGGAGGCCTGGAGCGGTCATGAAAGCATGTCCCAGGAGAAAAAAGATTTTTATGAATATCATTCCTGTCTTATGGAACCGTGGGATGGTCCGGCGAGTATCGCCTTTACCGACGGCCGTTGTGTCGGAGCGGTTCTGGACCGTAATGGACTAAGACCCTCTCGATATTATGTAACAAAGGATGATCTCGTTATTATGTCATCGGAGGCCGGTGTTCTTCCTGTTGCGCCTGATCGTGTTTTACAAAAAGGACGTTTACAGCCCGGTAAAATGTTTTTTATCGATACGGAAGCCGGCGTTATTATTGACGACGAGAAGATCAAACACGAATATGCCAGCCGCAAACCTTACGGTAAATGGTTGAAAGAGCAGATCGTTGATCTCGATAAGTTGCCAACCCCGAAAACAGTTCATGGCCTGAATGAAAAAACGCTTTTAGAGCGGCAGAAAGCCTTCGGATATACGTTAGAGTATGTCAAATTGATTTTAAATCCGATGGCGACGCATGGTATTGAAGCGACAGGATCTATGGGAGATGATACACCGATCGCGCTTTTATCAAAACGTCCACAACCTCTTTATAATTATTTTAAACAGCTCTTTGCTCAGGTAACCAATCCGCCGATTGATCCGATCCGGGAAGAAGTCGTCATGACTGAAGATGTTATGCTTGGCGGGGAAAAGAACTTATTGGATGAAACTCCGGAGCACGCCCATCGATTACGTTTAAAAAGACCGATTTTAACCAATGAAGAGTTGGAAAAAATTCGTCACGTCAATAAAGGCGATCTTAAAGCCGAGGTGTTGTCTGCCGTTTTTAGCAAAGAAGACGGAAAAAAAGGTTTAGAAAAAGCGCTTAAGGCCATTTTCAAACAGGCCGATGCTGCTATTAAAAAAGGCGTTTCCATTCTTATTCTTTCAGATCGCGAACTGGATCAAGACAATGTTCCTATGCCAACGCTACTGGCCTGTGCCGGTTTGCATCATCATTTGATCCGTCGGGGAACACGAACAAAAGTGAGTCTGGTTTGCGAAACCGGAGAGGCACGTGAAATGCATCACTTTGCCGTCCTTATCGGATACGGGGCGAATGCCATTAATCCTTATCTGGCTTTTGAAACGCTGGAACATGAAATTAAAAAGGGAACACTGCCTGAAGGACTAACATTTAAGGAAGCGCAGAAGAACTATGTTAAGTCCACCCGTAAAGGATTGTTCAAGATTATTTCTAAAATGGGAATCTCCACAATCCAATCATATTGCGGTGCTCAGATCTTCGAGGCGATCGGACTTAATCAGGAATTTATTGAAAAATATTTCACAGCCACGCCATCAAGAATTGGCGGTATTGGTATTGAGACGGTTGCCGAGGAATCTATTCGTCGGCACAAAATCGCTTATCCGGATTTTAATGTTTATGACAACATGCTGGATATTGGTGGGGACTATCATTGGCGAAAAGAAGGCGAGCATCATCAACTGAATCCACAAACTATCGCCCTTCTACAGCACGCGACACGTTCAGGTAATTACAAAGTTTATAAGCAGTATTCAAAGCTTGTTAATGAGCAGGCGACAAACCTGGCAAATATTCGTGGATTGCTGCAATTTAAAAAAGGTAATCCAATTCCTATTGAAGAGGTTGAACCAGCGTCTGAAATTGTTAAGCGTTTCGCCACCGGGGCAATGAGCTACGGTTCTATTTCTAAAGAGGCCCATGAAACATTGGCGATTGCGATGAATCGTTTGGGAGGTTTCTCTAATACAGGAGAAGGTGGCGAGGATCCGGACCGTTTTAAACCGGATGCTAACGGAAATTTGCGCCGTAGCCGGATCAAGCAGGTTGCGCAGGGACGGTTTGGTGTAACAATTGAATATCTTGTTAATTCTGACCAGATGCAGATTAAAATGGCGCAGGGTGCTAAGCCGGGTGAAGGCGGGCAGTTGCCGGGTCATAAAGTTAGTCCGGAAATTGCAAAGACGCGTCATACCACGCCGGGCGTTGGTTTAATTTCACCGCCGCCACACCATGATATTTATTCTATCGAAGACTTGGCACAGCTAATTCACGATTTAAAGAACGCGAATCCGAAGGCTGATGTTAGTGTAAAGCTGGTCTCGGAAATCGGTGTTGGAACGGTTGCTGCCGGTGTTTCTAAAGGAAAGTCAGATCACCTTTTAATCAGTGGTTATGAGGGAGGAACCGGAGCTTCTCCGCAGACATCTATCAAACACGCCGGATTGCCAATGGAATTGGGAATTGCCGAAACGCAACAAGTTTTGGTTATGAACGACTTGCGTGGACGTATTCGTGTCCAAACGGACGGTCAGATAAAGACCGGACGGGAAGTTGTTATTGCCGGTATGTTGGGTGCAGACGAATTTGGTTTCTCAACGATCGCTCTTGTCACGATGGGATGTATCCTATTAAGAAAATGTCATCTCAACACATGCTCTGTCGGTATTGCTACGCAGGATAAAGAATTGCGCAAACAATTCCGTGGACAGCCGGAGCATGTCGTGAACTTCTTTTCATTCGTCGCCGAGGAAGTTCGGGAAGTTATGGCCGAATTAGGATTTAGAAAATTTAACGAGCTTATCGGTCGTGTAGATATGCTGGAAACCAGAGATGTCATTAATCATTGGAAGGCCCAAGGGATCGACCTGACAAATATTCTTCATAAACCGGATGTTCCGGAACATATCGCGATTCATCATGTGGAAGGACAAGATCACGGCCTGGAAAGAGCTTTGGATAACAAATTGATCGAAAGCTGCCGCGCGGCTATTGAAAGTAAAACACCGGTGAAGTTTGATAGCGATATTGAAAATATTAATCGTACTGTTGGAACAATGTTGAGCAGTGAAATTGCCCGGCGTTACGGCATGGTTGGATTGCCGGAGGATACAATTCAAATCGATTTTTACGGATCAGCCGGACAAAGTTTTGGCGCGTTTTTATCTCGGGGTGTTACGTTTACGCTTAACGGGGACTCTAACGATTATACAGGCAAAGGGCTTTCCGGGGGAAAGATCGTTGTTCGTCCGCCAAAGGAATCGCCGTTCGTTCCGGAAGAAAATATTATCATTGGAAATGTAACTCTATATGGTGCGATTTGTGGAGAGGCCTATTTCCGCGGAATTGCCGGTGAGCGTTTCTGCGTTCGTAACAGCGGGGCTAACACGGTTGTCGAAGGTGTTGGCGATCATTGCTGTGAGTATATGACGGGCGGACGTGTTGTTGTCCTTGGAAAAACCGGACGTAATTTTGCTGCTGGAATGAGCGGCGGTATTGCCTATATCTGGGATGTCGATGGTGATTTTAAAGAGCGTTGCAATATGGGAATGGTTGAACTGTATCCGGTCGAGGAAGAAGGCGACATTAATGAGCTGAAAGGGCTTATCGGTAATCACTACAAGTATACCGGAAGCACGGTCGCCAAAAAAGTTTTGGATAATTGGAACGCAGCCGTTCCACAGTTTGTAAAAGTTTATCCGACTGATTATCGTCGGGTTCTTGAAGAGGCGGCTAAAATTCAGGATGAACATGTGGAAGATGTTCCAGAGGATGAACTTGTTCCGGAAAGCAACTAACGGATTTAAGGCACGAAAAAGGAAAATAAAAATTCTAAGCAAATACTAAATCCGAAAAAATAAAATTCAAATGTTTTGAAAAATTAGGATTTCGGATTTGTTTCGGTTTTCGATATTAGGATTTCGAATTTTTAATAAAAGGGATTAGTGATGGGTGATGTAACAGGTTTTATGAAATATGACAGGAAGGATCTCGACAAGGAGCCTGCCGATACGCGTGTCAAACATTATAAGGAGTTTACTAAACTTCTTCCCGAGGATGAACTGAAGACACAGGGCGCGCGCTGTATGGACTGTGGTGTTCCGTTTTGCCAGTCCGGCTGTCCAATCGGAAATATTATCCCGGATTGGAATGATTTAGTTTTCCGTGATAACTGGAAAGACGCGATCGAACGTCTGCATAAAACAAATAACTTTCCGGAATTTACCGGTCGTGTTTGCCCGGCACCCTGTGAGAACGCGTGTGTGTTGGCTATTAACAAGCCGGCTGTTACGATTAAAAACATCGAAGTTTCGATTATTGAAAAAGCCTATCAAGAAGGATGGATTAAACCGAATCCACCAAAAATTCGTACAGGAAAAAAGGTTGCGGTTGTCGGATCCGGTCCCGCAGGACTATCCTGCGCCGATCAGTTAAACAAGGCAGGGCATTCCGTTACGGTCTTTGAAAAGAACGAGGTTCTCGGAGGGCTTTTGACTTTGGGTATTCCAGACTTTAAAATGGAAAAGACGGTTGTAGAACGACGTCTCAAGATTATGGAAAAGGAAGGCGTGAAGTTCAAAACAAAAACGCATATTGGTGTGGATATGCCGGCCAAAGATTTGAAAGACAAGTTTGATGCCGTTGTCTTATGCGGTGGTGCGGAACAGCCAAGAGATCTGCCTGTTCCCGGACGTGAATTGGATGGCGTTCATTTTGCGATGGAATTTTTAACACAACAGAACAGAACCAACTTGGGACAAAAGATTAATGCTGAGGAGCACATTTCCGCCGAAGGCAAGCATGTCATCGTCCTTGGCGGTGGAGATACGGGAAGCGATTGTATAGGAACATCAAACCGTCAGGGCGCCAAATCTGTTACCAATTTTGAACTTTTATCACGTCCACCAAAAGAGCGAGATTCGGATAATCCATGGCCGAATTGGGCCTTTATTGAACGGACATCGACATCACATGAAGAAGGTGTAAATCGTGAGTACGCGGTTATGACAAAAAAACTTTCCGGCGAAAATGGAAAAGTAAAAAAGCTTCACGCTATTCGTCTAGAATTTGGGGAAAAGGATCCCAATACAGGACGCCGTCCGATGAAAGAAATTCCGGGATCGGAATTTGAACTTGACGCGGACCTAGTCCTTCTAGCGATGGGATTTTTGGGGCCTGTTAAAAACGGAATGCTGGAAGAATTAGGGGTTGATTTGGATGAGCGTGGTAATGTAAAATCGGATGAGAACAAGATGACCAGCGTTCCCGGCATATTTGCCGCGGGTGATATGAGACGGGGGCAATCTTTAGTTGTATGGGCCATTAACGAGGGCCGATCTGCTGCTGAGGGTGTCCATCAATATTTGATGAGTGATTCTACAGCGAACACGTAAAGGAGAATTATTATGAAGAAAATTCTGATTCCAATTTTTGTGGCAGTTCTAGTAGCCGGGTGCGGCGGTTCAGACCAGGCAAAAAATACAACAGATAAAGAATTTCAGGGTGTTCGCGCCGAGCAGGACTATGTCGCAAAGGGCATGGAATACCTGGCGGAATCAGACATTCCTAACGCGATTCACAGTTTTGACATGGCTATTAAACAAGACCCGACGGATGTCGAGAACTATATTGTTCTTGGGCAGGTTTATCTTCGCTTACAACAGTACGGACGGGCTGGTGATACTTTTCAAGCCGCTACGCGCGTAGAACCAAGAAATGGAGAGCTTTACTACTTGGTAGCTATGGCCCGGGGGCTTGAAGGGGAAAAAGATATCGCCATCGAATCGGCTCAAAAAAGCGTGGAGCTTTTTATGGCGCAGAAAGACGAAGAGCGTTTTAAACAATCTGTTGCCCTTCTAAAAGGGTTGACCGATTCGCAAAACGCGCCGGAGCAGGAAGCCGATGCTGTTTCCGAAACGGCATCAAGCATGCAGAAAACGGTTGAAGAGGACGTGCAAAACGTTCCGTAAGACGAGCCAGGTTACCACAGATATCTCTTCTGCTTTTTATTTCCAAGGCTAATTTTTTTGTTATAATGATTTTGTCTAAAGTAATTCTATGGAATCTGGAAAACAGAACCTTATAAACCTGTTTTTATCGGTTCATGGAAGGATTTTGAAAAATTATTAAGCCATAGGAATTTTTGTGCGCCCATTCATTTTTTTTATTATACTTTTTTTATCCTTTGCATACCACCCAACGGCTGAGGCCAGTGCCGTCGTTAATGTCCGGCAGCAGCGGCAAGCTGCCGCCCAGCGGCAGGCATACATGCAGGCGTTAAGGGAGCGTCAAATCCTG
>JAGQKQ010000259.1 GCA_020430005.1 Candidatus Omnitrophota bacterium | reverse complement strand
GTTTTTCCGCTAATATAAATGAGAAGTGGATAATAATAGACACGGCAATAAAAACCGGAAATAAATATCGATCGCCCTTCAATGCTCTCACTATTCCTTTTTCTGATGCACAATATTAATCTGAAGCGCGCCCGCCTGCTTCGCTAAATCCATAACCTCAACGAAATATTTATAGGGCATATCTTTGTCGCCTCTGACATGGACCGATTTTTTCTCAGACTGATCTAAAATTTGTTTAAGATCTGCTGGAAAATTGGCCAGGGATGTTTTCTGTGTATTAATGGCGATCTCCCCTTCTTTATTAATACTGATAACAATATTCTGCGGGGTGCGGGGCTCATTAGCTTGAGCTCCCGGCAGGAGCATTTTCATGGAAGGATTTGTAAATGTTGCGGTCAACATAAAGAAGACTAGTAATTGAAAAACAACATCAATTAACGGAGCCAGATCAATACTGAGTTTAGGCTTTTTTGCGCGAATAAGTTCCATAATAATTACTGAGCCAGATTCTGGAGTTCATTGTCATCATCGGGGTCAGAGGATTTGAATTGGGTTCCGCCACGATTCCCATAAAATTGGTCTAATTCCGAAACTATCGATTGCATGCGTCGGGCAATTTTATCAGCCTTACTCTCAAAGCTATGGTACGCCACCATGCACGGCAAGGCGACAAGAAGTCCGAATACCGTGCTTAACAACGCTTCCCAAATACCTCCGGCCAAGTTTTCCGCCTGGACACCGCCGCCAAGAAGTTCAATTTCATGGAAGGCCGAAACCAATCCTGCGACCGTTCCTAATAGTCCTAATAAAGGAGCAATATGGGTAATGGTCGCCAATCCACGCAAACGGGTCTCCACTTTTTCTATTGCAAAGGATCCTTCGCGGGATAAAATGCTGTCTCGTCTTTTATTATTCAAATTACTCAAATAAATTCCGGCGACTTTGGCGACGGGGTTTTGATAACTTTGACATAAATGAATAGCCTTCATCACCGAGTTTTCCCTCAAATGAATAAAAAGTTTACGGCTGAAAGTGGAATAATCAAACCGCAAACGGATAAAATAAAAAGTTCGATCAAGGATTATGGCGATACCAATGATCGAACACAATAAAAGCGGCCAGCCAACTAACCCTGTCTTTGAAAATAAACCTGTAATTGTTTGTCCCCAGAACAAAATGAGTTATCTCCTAAGTTTTATATTTGCTGTATATCTTAGCACTTTTTTAAAATAAGCAGTAGTTTTAATCAGTGTCCTGATCCGTTGTGTTTTCTAAAGGGCACAGTTTTCTATATTCGGCGCTTTTTAAGTCAAAAGGAATCAAATGGATCCGCTTACAACGCTGGCATTTGAATTCCAAACCTCGCGAAGTCCACTTAAAAAGCAGTTTCCCGCAATCACACCGTTTTTCGTCCTTTGTTTTCATAAAAATCCTTAATTAAGTCGTCTGATAACTTATTTATAAGTTGAAATATTATCATCCATACAAAGCGATGTCAACGTAAAAATAAGTTACATAATGACTTAGTTAGATTGCGTATTCCGGATCCGGTAACATTGCCGGTAGAAGTTTATTGAGGATTGTTTCAACCGTTTTGTCCAGGCCTTCGCCAGCATTAACCTGTAAATCAACACTATCCGCGGAAAAAGCACTCTCTCCCACATTCACCACAAAACTTTGGCTTGGGCGGTTCAGGGATTTCAGCATCTTCAATTCATAATCATCAATTCCTGAAATACTGGTAATAAGCACAAAACCGGCATCGGTCAAAACGTGAGCCGTTTCTCCCAATTGCTGGATATGCTGGACACGGTTTAATGTTTTATCATTGGTTCCAGCCCCCTGGTATAAAACATCATTGGATACACCCAGAAAGTATACAAATTTTCCGACTTTAAATAGGCGTTCTTCCAGGCGCTTGGCGATATCTTTTTTGCCGATTCCTGATGGTCCTGTCAAAATAACGAAAGCTGATTTATGCTGGTAGCGGTCGGCCCGCTTTCCCGGTGTAATATCACTTCGTTCCCAGGCGACTTCCCGTTCCTGAATATGCCGGCTAAGAACACCACCTTCCTCAAAAACAGGAACAAGAATTATACCGCCACCGGAAATTTCATAATTATCCACGATAACAAAACGACCAGTTTCGGAAACATTGGTGACTTCATCAAAGGCAACCGGTTTCAATGTTTCAAAAACACATTCGGCCACATCATGACGGTCCACCTGGGGTTTATTCCCGATGGAGGAAAGCTCCGAAGCATCCAAAACGCTGATAATTTCAGATAAAACGACCGGCACCTGCTGAGTGGCAATTTTTAATTTATAATTCTTGTTTTTAACTAAAGGCTGTTTTCCCATCCAAAAAACGTTCGCCTTGAATTTTGTACTGACATGCGGCAACTTTTCCGCTGTTTTGCACATCAACTCCCCCGGACGGATATAGATTTGCGTATCTAAGGTAAATCCCGTACTTTGTCCGGAAAACGCCTTTTCTGTTGGCGGAATATTAAATCCTTCCACATTCGTAATCCGAGATTTTTTACCGGAAGGCAGAAAGACCACTTCTTCCCCTTTATGGACAGTTCCGGTTTCAATGCGTCCCGCAACAATACGACGATCATCTTTTTTGTCGGTAAATTTATAAATATCCTGTACCGGAAAACGTAATGGTTGTTCCGATTTTGGTGCGGCTTTTTTAAAAT
>JAGQKQ010000258.1 GCA_020430005.1 Candidatus Omnitrophota bacterium | reverse complement strand
ATTTTTTCTAATGTTAAATCATCTGTAACATAAGCGATTAATGACACCGTTCCGTTTTTATTCATCTGAATTTCCAGTTTTTTAACCTTTTGTTTATGCGAACTATCCAACGCATTGGCGATGCGCAAAATGGACGATAATTTCTGGACCAGCAACTGTTCATCCGGGGCCAGACTACCGTAAAGAAAATGCGTCTTCTGCGGATGGGCCTTGCGATGATACCGGGCAATACAGGCGATACACTTAATTTCCCTCGATGTTAAACGGAAAAGGCTTAAACTACTAATAATGTACTCTGTGTGCTTATGATGCGCGCGGTTATTAATAAACAATCCCACATCATGTAAATACGCGGCCAATAATAAATACAGAAAGTCGTCCTCATTGACCCCCAGAATATCTTTCATTCCGTCAAAAAGCTGCTTGCACAAAAAGGCGACGTTCTTTGTGTGTTTTAGATCAGACCCGTACTTTTGACAGATAAACTTGGCTACAGAGACCAGTTGATTGGATTTATTATATTTATCGGCCAGGTCAAAGCCGTGAAGGATATTGAACAACAACGCCTCAGCCAGCGATGTTTCCAGAATATAAATCGAGCGCTTTTTAATCAGTTTGAAAAGCTTATTGATAATGACGGAATAGCTATCCATCGTGTCAGACACATCCATCGGCAGGTCATATTTCTCCGCCAGATCGTCCGTATTGCGTCCGGTCAGGCGGGTTAACAACTGTTTCGATTCACGAAAATGAAAAAGGAAAAAACCTTCTTCGCGTTTTGTGTTTGGCAGAACGCGCTGGACGACATCGGAATAACTGTCGTCAATAAGGATAATATCATCTAGCTTCGTACCTGAAGTAATCCGTTTCAAATGCTCAATCTGGTTTTCCACATATTCTTCCAGCGTTTCATAAAGCATTTTCTGGCTGGTATCAATGAGGTTTTTAAATTGTTTCAACCGTAAAGTTCCAATCGGAACACCCAGATTATAAAGAGCGTACCCTTTTTCCATAATCGAGACGTCCAGACTTCCCGCTCCTAACTCAGCAATAAGTAAGTTTTTTTGATTGATCGGATATTTCTTGGTTAACTTGTAGGAAAGAAAGGCGTCGATGAAGTAAACAACATCCCCGACATTAAGAATTTCTATATCAAACCCGGTCTTGCGCCGGATGGTATCAATAAAAACATTGCGGTTTTCGGCTTCACGCACGGCTGTAGTGGCAATAATCCTGACATCGGAGATCTCGTATTGTTGAATCAGTCGGTTATATTTCTTAAGAATTTCAACAATTTCATTAAAGATTTCCTGAGAAATACGCCCTTTGTAAAACGTACTTCTTCCTATCCCGACAACGCTTTTCAGCGTTTCAAGAATTTTGATTTCGTCATCAATCTTTTCACCGATCAGGAGTTTGATTGAATTCGATCCGATATCTATGACAGCGGCTCTCATAATATTATTAATTATATATAGTATTTATTTTATTTGTGTGACATGTTTGTGAACTTTTAAAAATTCACAGAAAATTATCCATTTTTGAAGGAAAAATGGCTGTTTAACCGGGTTTGTCCGGGGCGCCACAGAAGAAAAAAGACTATTGTAAGGCGCCATATTTCTTCAGTAAGGTCTTCATTTCCATCCCCGGATAAGAACCTTTACTGATAGAAGGATATCGCCTGTCCATATCCATCCTGGAAATAACGTATTCCAAAGGAGTTTTATCTCCATTGACTCCACTACCGGAAGCGTTAACATCGGCCCCGTTTTCCAGCAAGAATTCCGCGACCGCTAAATGACCGTTTTCTACCGCCGTGTGAATGGGTTGCGGGTGAGCCGTCCAGTCTCCTTTTAAACGCCGATGAATACTGGCTCCGGCCTCTAAAAGAACTTTCGCCACATCAAGATGCCCTTTCCATGCCGCTGCATGCAGTGGTGAACTGTCGCCGCAGCCATCAACATCCGCGCCGGCTTCTAACAAAAGTTTTACAATATGCACATCACCAACACGGGCCGCGTCATAAATAGGACTGAATGAGGGTGCCTGAGTTCCAACCGAACGGACTTTATTAGGATTCGCCCCATGCTTCAATAAAACTTGTACCACCCCATAATGCCGGCCTTTAATAGCGTCCGTCAATGCCGTACTCTCATAGGTAGAAAAATCCCCCACGCTTCCCATCGCTGTTGTTTCATAGCTTTTCGCATCCGGTAAAGCGCTCCGTTCTAAAAGGACTTGCACAATCTCCGCATGACCGGCCGCAGCGGCTGCCCTTAGCGCACCGGAACATTTTCGGGCATCCAGCGATTCCAGAAGAAAGAGCACGTTATCTTTGCGTCCCCGCTGGCACTCCCGAATTAATTCTTCAGATGTTTTTTTGGCAAAAAGCCGAAACAGTAGACCCATAATGGATATTAAAGATTTCTTGTTTAAATGATGTAACCATTATTATAAACAAAAATCGTGGAAAAAATGCGGAGAATAAACAATCGTTGTCTGAAATTTTGTTTCAGACAAAAGTAAGTAATATTATTGAACAGGCTGGATCATCACATCTGTATCCATCCGGCTGGAAGAAAATCCACGAAACGATCCGGTAACCGGCAGTGTCCTTGCCGGATCCGCTGAAGCGCTGAGGGTAATATGATGATGATCGCAGGCAATCCCGTGGGATGGATCAAATCCTTTCCAGCCTGCCCCGGGAAGAAA
>JAGQKQ010000257.1 GCA_020430005.1 Candidatus Omnitrophota bacterium | reverse complement strand
ATCCTTAATATAAATCTTTCCCGTCAATAAACTGGTCGTTTTATACGAAACGTACACTTCCGGGATTTCCACCATCAACGGATCTTTAAATCCCTTCGGATTATAAAGCCGGATATTCTTAATATCAATAACCCCGCTCAACAGTCCGATCTTCAGTTTACCAATATCAAGTTTCGCGCCGGTCACCGCTTGAGTTCCAATTTCAACGGCCTTTTCCGCAATGATATTCCGTCCCAGAATACCAAGAATAAAAATACCTAAAATAATAAGCAATACTTTTTTCATCGTGTTTCCTTTCCAGATTCTTTAAAGGCCGTTTGCCTTGATTTAATAGTTTATGTATTCGTCCAAAGCTAAAGAATTTTCCACATCACCCGTGATAATAGTCGGCTTGAGGAAGATGACAATCTCCGTCTTACTCACATTATCCGTCACGTTTTGAAAAGCATGTTTTAACACCGGAATATCACCTAAGAATGGTATCTTTTTCGTCGTTTTTAATTTTTCTTCTTTGATTAACCCGCCGATAACAAGCGTAACCCCGTTCTTCACCAAGACCGTTGTCTCCGCTTCCGATGTTTCGACAACCGGAATGATATTATTATTTCCCGTGGTCACGGTACTCGTCACAGAGCTGACTTCGGGTTTGATTTTCATTGTGATAAATTCATCTTCATGAACCGTCGGTGTGACAAATAATTTCACCCCGACCTCAATAAACTGAACACTTTCCGATGTTGTCGTCGGACCGGAAGACGGTGTCGTTGTCGTCGACGTGACATAAGGCTCTGAAGATCCGACCAGAATTTTGGCCTCCTGATTGTTCACGGCGGTAATACTAGGGCTGGATAAAATATCTGTGTACCCGAGAGTTGATAACGCATCCAGTGTGGCCTGATAACGATCGTCATCAATAGTTCCAATCGTCACACGTCCCCGCTTTTCGGTTTCACCCAGCACATCGAAATCGCTAATGATATCCAGGCCATGATACTCCGGAACAAGCGCCTCCCAATCAATCCCCAATTTGTATTCGTCGCTTAAGCCCACTTGAACAATTTTGGCTTCAATCAGAACTTCCTGGTCCTTTTCATCAAAGGCGCTGATAATCTTCGCGACCTCTTCAATTTTTTGCGGCGTATCATTGATAATGATTCGATTCGACCGCTCATCAAATCTCATACGACCTGTCGTCGGCGTTAATGTTTCCGCAATTTTACCCGAAATCTCTTCCGCCTTCGCGTAACTTAAATCAAAAACTTCAGACTCGGTCGGCACATCAATACGCTCAATGATCTTGCTCATTTCGTCAATCTTTGTGGGAACGTCAATAAGGATAAGCGTATTCGTTTTTTCGTCCGCAACAATTTTTCCATCGGTACTTTTAATCTGATTGAGTACCGCCAAGGCATCGGCTGCCGTGGTAAAAAGAAGCTGCTGAATTTTTGTTTGCTGAAGGGTTTGTCCGAATTTGCGGTTATATCGTTCTTCAAATTCATTGGCTGTCATAACCTTGATCACATCACCTTCACGGGCGAAAGCCCAACTGTAGGCCTCCACAATAATTTTTAACGCCTGCTGAACTTCGATATTCTTTAAATAAATCGTAACACGCCCCTTCACATTCGCTGTGGCCACGATGTTGATACCGCTTTTTTGGGAAATTAATTTTAGCACATCAAGGACATCCATATTTTTAAGGTCAAGAACATCCAAGACTATTTCGGGACCTTCGGGAGAAATCGGTGTCTGCGGGGACATTCCGGCTTGAGGACTCATTTCTTGAGCGCGTACGGGAAACGCTACAGTCAGAAAGATAACAGCTAGAATATAATAAATTTTTCTTTTCATAATTTCTGCTATCATAGCGTAGTTATCGGGTAAGTTCTACCCTTTCGTTATTATATTTCAGGGTAACCTTTTCTTCGTTGATATCCTCAACAACTGCGCCGGCTATTTCTTCTCCCACAGAGACAAAAAAGGTCTGCCCGATTTGAGAATCTTCAATAATGGCCTTTGAATTTTCATCCAGAACGATGCCGACAATATGCAGACGACTCTGCAGAGCCATCGCTTGAACAACTTCTGTCGAAACCTCTTGTCCCTGCGACGGTTCACTTTTTGTCCAGGGATACTCAAAAAGATCACGCTGCCGGTATCGGTCGCGGTATTCACTGAAAGGCCTGGCCTCAACGGCTTCAGTGGAAACATCTGTCTTACCAGGAAGACTTCGTTTATCCGGCATGCTCCCATCATCAACGGCTGTATCTGTTTTTAAATAGGCATACCCCATAAAAAGCAAAATACCGACGGATCCCATCATCAACATTTTATTGGCTGTTTTAAAAAATCCGCCGCCCTGAGCCGTCGACTTCTTCTTTGCGTCCTTCTTCCCCTTTTGCGCCTGCTTTTTAGCCGACTCGTCCTGTTTTCGGATAAGTTGTAATAGTTTTTCTTCAGAAGTCATCAAATAAATATTGTTATGACCAGACTTTTTCCTGATCAATAATTTTTTCTACCACATCCGCGGTAACCATTGTATATCCCCCCATAATCAGTTGCTCAATGGCGTTATGACAAATTCTTGAGATTTTACGGGGATACCCCTGTGTATATTGATAGATCTTCTGCACGGCTTCATAACTAAACAGACTCTTATTCTCCCGATAACCGGCCTGCCGGAGACGGAAATTAATCATCTGGGCCGTTTCCTGTTC
>JAGQKQ010000256.1 GCA_020430005.1 Candidatus Omnitrophota bacterium | reverse complement strand
TTCTTATACTTTTATTATTTTAAACATTACCGTTTTGCTCACGATACGGCTTATCTTAATCGAATGCAAGCCCCGAAGAAAGTGAAAGAGCGGTTGGATAAGGCTAAACAGGCTAAAGAGTCCGGCAATGATAAAGTGTTTTATGATACGCTTTTTAATGCAATGCAAGCCTACTTGTCTGTCAAGCTGGATTTGTCGATAGGAGCATTGAATTCAAAGAATATTGCGGAGAAGTTAAAAAACTATCCGGTGTTAAAAACAACGGATCGTGACATTCAGTCTGTCTGGGAAGAATGTGAATCGGTGCGTTACGCGTCGGCCGCTAAGGGCGCTCAGGAGATGGAATCGATTTATCAAAAAACCCTTAAAATTATCGACGATATAGAAAAGGTGGTGCGCTCATGAGAAGATGGACGTTATGTTTTAGTATGGTCTTTCTATTGAGCTTTCTTCAGTTGGCGGATGCCAATGATAAAAAGGACCGAGCGGTAGAATTGTTTTTTAACGCGGCCAATGAATACAAAAATGCTCAATACCAGGAGGCGGTGGACCACTATACAGATATCCTTGGACAAGGGTTGGAAAGTGGACCGCTCTATTACAATTTGGGCAATGCTTATTTTAAAACAGGAGATCAAGGTCGGGCCGTTTTAAATTATGAGCGGGCTTTACGCTTTATGCCGCGGGATAACGATCTCCAATTCAATTATCGCTATGTAACCGCATCAATTAAGAACTATCGTAAGACAAGAAGTGAAGGGTTGTTTCAAAAGATGGTCGATGAACATATTAAGTTTTATTCCCGGAATGAAATGGTTTTAATATTGACCGGTATTTTCTTCTTAGCCCTATTTTTCTGGTTGTTGGCTTTTTATTGCCGATGGAGTTTTAAGGTCCGTCTAACCGGTAGTATTCTTTGTGGAATTTTGTTTGTTGTTTTTCTGGCCGGACTGGTTTTCGAATGTCAGTATGCCGGAAATGCGGCGATTGTCCTGGATCCGGCTGACGCCAAATTTGAGCCGCGCGATGATGCGACCACGCATTTTTCCATGTTTGAAGGGGAGCGTATCAAAACGCTGCGTCAGGATGGAGGATGGCTTAAAATCCAACGCGCTGATGGAAAAGAAGGTTGGGTTGACCAAAACTATGTCGAAAGAATTTAATTTACTTATCATTCCGGTTCTTTTCAGCGCAGGGTTTTTTATTTTGTCATCTGATGCTGAGACGTTAAAGGAGTATTGTCAGAAACAATTTGAAGAACATCAGGTTTGTCCTGAAGAAACATGTTATCAGCTGTCGTGCCTGGAAGAGCCTTGTGATGAGGGGTGTCATCCCAAAAGCTGTTTGGAAATTGAGCCGGAACACTGTCCGCTATCGGCCTGCCGTTTATTGATGGGATGCAATGACACATCTGTTTGTTATCCATTGAGTAAACAAGACACGCCGGAGTGCGGAACAAACGCTTATGAAGGACAGGACGTAGAATGTTGCGAAGGTTTTATTAAACGCTGCGGAGTTGAGTTTTTCGACGGGACCTGTGATATGATTGGCAAAGGAAGTATTGACAGTGTGCCGATATGCCTTCCATGTGGGAACGGAATTTGTAATCAGTTTGAAAATCGATGCAATTGCCCGGAAGACTGTAAGAATTAGTTACTAGTAGATTTCAAGAAGCTATTGATGGCTTGTGCTGCTTTTTGACTGGCTCCGGATTCGCCTAAGGAGTTCTTCAATATTTTTAATTCGTTTTTTATAGCCGCGATTTTTGTCTCGTCCGTCAGGATATTTTTGGCTTCCGCGGCGATGTTTATTCCCGTCGCCTGAAACTGTACACATTCGGGAACAATCCGCTTGCCGGCCACTACGTTCACCAATCCAATATCAGAAATCTTTACGAATGTCTTGGCGATCAGCCAGGTTAGAAAGGATGTCTTGTAAATAATAACCATTGGTTTTTGCAGAAGGGCGGTTTCCAATGTGGCTGTGCCGGAACTAACAATGCAAAAATCTGCGGCATTGATAGCATTGTAAGCATTCTTATCCACGATTTTAAAAGGAACGTTGAGGGTGTTACTGTAGTTAGTGATTGTTTCTTCTGAAATCGAAGGCGCTTTAACAATTAAAACCTGGACTTTAGAAAAATCTTTATGCAGAACGTTCATCGCCGCGCACATGACCGGCAGATGCCGCTCAATTTCCTTTTCCCGGGAGCCGGGCAGAAGCGCGACAGTGAATTTGTCTACGGCGAGGCCGAGGTTTTTTAAGAATTCGATTCTGTTTTGTGTCACAACAATGGAATCGGTTAAAGGATGTCCGACAAATTCAGCGTCAATGCCATGGCGCTGATAAAAGTTTTTTTCAAATTGAAAGATCACCAGCATTAAATCCACGGTTTGTTTGATTTTTGTAACACGTTTTTCTTTCCAGGCCCATACCTGCGGACTGATGTAGTAAATGACTTTGATACCTAAGGCCTTTAATTTTTTGGCCAGAATTAAATTAAAGCCGGGGTAGTCGACGAGAATGACCGCATCCGGTTTTTCCTGAGCGGCTTTTTGAACGAAATCATCCATGATGCGTTTGAAAAGGGTATAGTGTTTGAGGACCTCAACGAATCCGACGACGGCAATCTGTGTCAGGTCATAGAAAATGTCCACGCCTTTGTCTTTCATGGCGGGGCCGCCTAATCCGGAGATCGTTGTATCGGGGTTGATTCTGAGAATTTCTTCCGC
>JAGQKQ010000255.1 GCA_020430005.1 Candidatus Omnitrophota bacterium | reverse complement strand
AAAACGAAGATTTTTCCATCACCAATCCGTCCCGTTTTAGCACCTTTAATGATGGCTTTAATTGTCTTTTCGACGAATTCATCATTAACGGCAATTTCCAGACGGACTTTTTTAATGAGGTTCACTTCATGAACAGCTCCACGGTACGTTTCGCTGTAACCTCCCTGCTGACCGGCACCCACAACGTTGGTGACCGTCATCTTTTTTACATCCGCATCAAACAATGCTTTCTTTGTCGATGGCAAGTTGTGCGGTTTTATCATGGCCACAATTAACTTCATTATTCTTCCTCCTTAAGAGTATTTTTAAAGCTTGTGCAGACCCTGCGTTTAGGCCGAGGTCTACAAAGAAAGGAGGGATATTCCATCTTTGAATTTTGTCTGCACAAGCTTGTTTTTTTTCTTATTAATTTCATCATCGTTAAACAGTTGTAAAGATTTGGAATCCATCGTACGCTTCCATCGCATGCTCGCCGATGTCAAGCCCTTGATGTTCCTCTTTTTCACTAACACGGACGCCCATAGTTGCCTTGATAATGCCGAAAATAACGGCTGCGGCAATAACAGAAACAACTCCGTAAGAAACAACACCTAACAACTGTACAAAGAACGAGTGATCCGGACTGAAAATACCGACCGCCAATGTTCCCCAGATACCACAAACAAGGTGAACAGAAACAGCCCCAACCGGGTCGTCGATTTTTAGTTTGGAGTCGACAAAGATAACAGCGACAACAACTAGAACACCCGCCACTAAACCAATGATGATCGAATCTAAAATTCCAACAACATCAGCACCAGCTGTAATACCAACCAAACCGGCCAATGATCCGTTTAAAACCATGGACAAATCCGGCTTTTTCAAAAACAGCTCTGATGTTAACATTGCCCCGACAATACCGGCCGCAGCGGCCAGACATGTCGTAACCAGAACATAAGATACTAATCCTGGATCGGCTGAAAGAACGGAACCACCGTTAAAACCGAACCAACCTAACCATAGAAGAAAAACACCAATCGTCGCTAATGGCATACTATGCCCTGGTATGGCCTTTACTGTCCCTTTAACATATTTTCCAATACGTGGACCTAACATTAATGCACATACAAGAGCGGCCCATCCACCAACAGAGTGAACCAGTGTGGATCCGGCGAAATCATAAAATCCTTTTGCGTCTAACCATCCGCCACCCCATTTCCAGCTTCCCAAAAACGGGTAAACAAGGCCGACATAAATAACAGAGAACACCAAAAAGCTGTGTAGTTTAATACGCTCTGCAACCGCCCCGGAAACAATCGTTGCTGCAGTTGCCGCAAACATACCTTGGAACAAAAAGTCTGTCCAGTACGTGTATCCCGCGCTGTAGGCGCTTGTGATTCCGGCCTCATCTGTTCCGATACCAGGAATAAATTTCCCTAATACACCACCGATGATCCAGTTATCTCCAGGATACATTAAGTTGAAACCAATTAGCGCATAGGTTAATAATCCTATCGCGATAATCATGACGTTTTTGAAAAGGATGTTTACGGTATTTTTAGACCGTGTTAGTCCTGATTCTAACGTCGCGAAACCCAAGTGCATGATGAATACCAAGAAGGTCGAAACCATCATCCACACGTTGTTCACTGTAAACATTTCTATGCTGACAGTGTCATCGGCAAAAGCCGGAAGGCTTAAACCGCAAAGAACAATCCCTGTAAAAGCGGCGATCTTTGTGAATTTTTTCATAAATTTATTTAACATTTTTACTATTTCCTCCTTAAACTTGAAACTTTGTTTTTGTTTTTAAAAACACCCTACTTCAACAATACTTTGACTTTGTTAAAAGTCGATATCATCCATTTCATCCCTCCTTTTTTGGTTTAATTATTATCTTCGGAGCCTCGGCCCCCCGTTTTTACAAGATGTAAGAGATAGGATGTAAGAAATAAGAGAACTTCTAAAACCGACCTTAAAACCTTCAACTTTCCGACGCTGTTTGCTCTTCGATCCTTGTTCTACCTTTTCTTTTATTTCTTACATCTTATATCTTACTTCTTATAACCTTTTCAAATTACATACTAAAGCTCATGGATACACCGGTATAAAACTCATCATCTTGCTCAAAGCCGCCGCTATCTTCCGACAAATCTTTAAACGGTGAGCTATAGGCAATGACCGGAGCCATTGTGACATTATCGGATAATGGAATAGTTAGCCCTAAAGTTGTCAATGTATAACCACCATTACCTGTAATAAACGCATCATCATTCAATCCAAGCTCAAATCCGGCGTCCAGCGTAATTCCATAATCTTCTGATAATGTTAAACTATGTCCGATACCAAACATATAGTAGTTACCGTCCGCGCCCCCTTGGTCTTCATCACCATAATCGTGGTACCATGTGAAATACGGTGATAATAAGGTGTCAACAGAAAGACCGACATAAAGTTCTTTTGTATACAAATCAGTCCCCGGAAAAGAATACCAGGTGTTTCCTACGGAAAGGCTGACAATCTCCAGCGCCTCATCAATAAAACCTAAGTCGAAACCATACCCGATCCAGCCGTCAACTTCATCCGAATTTACTCCCTCTCCATCATCCTGGTCAACATCAAAGCTTCCCCAAAAACCACCTTCAAAGCCGGCTGCTGAGATAGTCACACTGGGTTGAATAACGGGATCGCTGTCTAGCTTAAAACCGCGCCAAATGTACTGATTGTAGAAATCCACCGCCGCCGAAACTTCAACTTCAACACCCA
>JAGQKQ010000254.1 GCA_020430005.1 Candidatus Omnitrophota bacterium | reverse complement strand
AAAGTCCTTCTACAACAAATCATCCAGAATACTTCCGAAAATCTTTCCGCCTTCTTTAAGGATATCGCCGGTTTCTTTTAAGACGCGCGTTGGAGAAACGTTTTTTGTGCACCCCGGACTTTTCAATGTTCCCTTACACTCAATACTGACGATTTGACGGGCGAGGGAGGTGGGATCGAAAGTCATGCCGCCGGCTTTGACGTTTGGCATTTCAATAGGGCGGGGAAGGACATTGATATTTAACCGGCTATCAAGACCCTGATTAAAGCCGATCCATCCTTCCGTATCCAGGGCAAGTGTTTGGCTTAATAATAAGGCTTTGTTCAAAACAACCTTACGATCTTGTAAGGTAAAGGTGCTTTTTAGGTCGGTAAAATTAACATCTTCCAACTGCGGAATTAAATGCCATAAATATCCTTCGCCGATATCCAGAGAACCCTGCCCTTTTAAGTTAAGAAAATCCGCGGCAGTTGTCTGGAACTTCGTTTCCGTTTTTAGTTTTCCGGAAAATTTTTTATCTTTGATGTCAAAATCTCTACGGATAAGGCTTAAATCAACTTTATCGGCGCGCAGCAGCCCTTGAATAGGAATAGTTTCTTTAGTTAAATCTGCTGTGCCGCTTAATAACATGGTGCCGTTATATAAACCAGAATTGATGGCAAATTGACTCACGGCCCGGTCCCGTTGGCCATAGCGCATGGTAATGTCGTAAAAAGTAATTTTATCAAGAGTAACTTCATTGGCCTGGGCTTCAAAAGTCAATTGCCAATCCCGCCAGTCTTGTAATTTTCCCTTGAACAATCCGTCGACAGCGATAACTCCGTCCAGTTTATGGTTTGCTATTTTCTCGGCTAAAGCAGGAGAGAGAAGTTTAAGATTTCTTAAATCAATATTGGCTGTTCCCCGAAAATCGAAATCAGGCCTGTCCGCGCTGAAGGTATGAACATCCCCTTTAAGATCGAAACGATGATTCAAATAGGTTCCCTTGAGTTGATGAAATTGAAAGGCATTATTAAGCAGGTTTAATTGGATGAACAGAGACAAATTATCAGAGGACACATTTGTTTCGATCAAAGGCTTAGTCAGGTTTTTAAAATGACCGTCAAAATTATAGGTTTTGGCCAGGTAAGAGCCTTTCAGGTTTTTCCATATAAGGGTTTCATTCTCATAACGCAGATCACCGCTAATATTTTCAACAGGGCCCTTTAGATTTTCCATAAAGAAACGGTTGTTTTTTAATTCCGATTTTACAACAATGTTCGCCTTCGCTGGATCCTGTAATGTTCCCTGATATCGGACCGTGACAGAAGCCGGACCGGAAATATCAATGCTGTCAAAATTATTCGGAATAAAATCTTTCAGGTATTCTTTAAGATTTTCCAACTGTACATTCTCGCTCGTCAATGATGCGTCAATGTCCGGACTCTGAAAGTTTTTCAAGTTACCTTTAAAAATCAGTTTTTCCTCTAGAGCTGTCAGGGTCAGTTTCTCCGACGATAGAGAGTTGTTATCAAAAGACAAAGATCCCTGAATATTATTGATTGTGCTGATTTTAGGAAGACCGGTTAGTTCCGCGTTTTTCATGAGGATTTTACCGCTGTAAGACGGCTCAGGGGTTTTGTCGGGATTCAGCTTTAACGTTACGCTGATTTCAGGGTTTCCCCGGAACATTTGATCCTCGGCGATATGCAATACGGCATTTTTGATAGTGATGTTATCGGAGTTGAAGGATAGTTCAGGATGCTGATAAACAATTTGCATACTGTTTGAGGAAATAATTCCGGTGAGCGTTTTTTGTTCTCCAAGGGCGATATCAGTTTTATCGATGTTTAATTGTCCTGAGAAATTGATACGGCCGTCTTTCACATCAAGATTTGTGTTAGAGGTGGTAATGTTTCCTTTGAAGTGTTTATTGTCCCCAAATGAAAAATCGGTATTGGTCAGATCGTATTGCCCGTGTAGTTGGAGGTTTTCACTCTTTTTTGTTAAAAGGGTATTCGTGGCGGTCACAGTTGCCTTCATGTCCAGGTCTTTTCCGTCGATGAAGCGGGCATTTTCCAGCATGTAATCACCTTGAAGTTCTGTTGTTCCGTTTTCCCGTTTGAAAGTGATAATCTTTGCGGTCAGATTTGTTGTTAACTGCTGACTCTCATTAACAGTCAAGGCGGCATCGTTTACATCGAGATTTCCCGAAAACTGAAGGCTATCCTTATGAGCGGTTAAGGAGTCTAACTTGGCGGTTACAGAACCTTTCATGTGTTTGTTGGGGGATAGAAAGATATCGGACGCCGTCATGTTGAGCTGACCCTTGGCGCGGAGCGTTTGATCTTTCCAGATGACTTCGATATTTTGTCCCTGAGCTGTCCGGGCATTAATAATATTGTCGTCCATATGGATGAGAATATTATCGATTTTGAAATTTCCGGTAACACCCAAAGCATCGTTTACATATTCGACGTTAAGCTTGGCGTCGGACAGGATGCTTTCTTTGATAGCCCTGGACATGTCGTTGTTGATAAGAAAAAGATAGTTTTTTAAATAGAGATTGGAAGCCTGCACCTTTGAAATGAGTTTCTTATCAGAAAAATTATAGTTTCCTTCCAGATTAAGTTCTGTCCGGTATTTCTTGATCTGTGCTGATAGTAAAAAGTTGATGCTCTTATTCAAAAGAATGTTAGCTTGTGTATTAATATTACTAATCTGTTCTTCAAAAGGGGTTTCGCCGGTTTTATCAACGAGATTCAGTGTCCCGTCAT
>JAGQKQ010000253.1 GCA_020430005.1 Candidatus Omnitrophota bacterium | reverse complement strand
TTTAATTAAATTTTTTCCAAAAGCAAAAGGCGTAGTGCGGTCTCAGACCACTTATATCTTGATTAGTTTCTTATTTGGTTTTTTAGGAGGAACTTCCACTTTTCTACCTGAGTTCTTAATAGATAAAATATATCCGTTCGGAAATATTGGAATTCTAATATATTCAGTTATCTTGAGCTATGCTATTTTGAAACACCGTATTCTTGATTTTGACCTTTTTATAACTAGAACTGGTATTTTTGTAGCTGTTTATTCTTTAGTTCTCGGTATTCCCTTTATAGTTGGTTATCGTTTGCTGGGGGGTGGGGCTTGGCTATTGCCGGTTTCGTTGATGGCGGTTTTTGCAACGATAGGTCCTTTTATTTACCTGTTTATTCAAAAAAAGGCGGAGGATAAATTATTACAAGAGCAAAGGCAGTATCAATCGACGCTGCGCCATGCCTCTTTGGGGATGGGGCGGATCAAAGATTTAAAGCGTCTATTAAACTTGATCGTTCGTATTGTTACCCGGGCTGTTAAAATTGAGCATTGTGAAATCTATCTATACCATGAACCTTCCCAGCAGTTTATTTTAAAAGCCTCCAAAGGAAAGTTGAAAAACGTCAAAGAACGCATGAGTGCGATTTCCGGTAACGCGATGTTAACTAAAATTTTTCATTCGTTAAGGGAGCCTTTGGTGGCTGATGAAATCTATCAGCGTACCAATGATCCGAACGCGGACCCTTTGTGCATGACCTTAAAGCGTCTTGAAGCGGCCTTGGTGGTTCCCAGTTACATTGAAAAACGTTTAATTGCCATTTTTGTTTTAGGCCGAAAAATATCAGGGGCTATTTACAGTCAGGATGATTTGGCTGTTTTTTCGATTTTGGCGAATCAATCCGGTTTGGCCATCGAAAATGCACAGTATTATGAAGATACTAAGCGCACGCAAGCCCAGTTATTGCGGGCGGAAAAAATGGCCACAATCGGAACAATGGCCGATGGATTATCGCATCAGATTAATAACCGTTTGCACGCAATGGGATTTATTGCCGGGGACGCTCTGGATACCATCCGAATGTCCAAGAAAAACAAAAACGGGGCTAAGCCTAAAGATTTAATAAAGGATGTCCAGTTTGCCCTTGAACGTATTCAGGAGAATGTGAAGCGCGGAGGAGAAATTGTGGAAGGGCTTTTGAAGTATACCCGTAAAGGATCAGAAGGACTGGGGCCGGTTGATCTTAATAAGTTGGTGGACGCGGCTATGGAAATGGCCCAGTTTAAAATGCGAAAAGGGGAAATTGAAATTATAAAACAATATGCCAAAAGCGTCCCGAAAATTAAAGGTAATTTTACCCAATTGCAAGAGGTGTTCTTCAACATTATCGATAATTCTTATGACGCTATGATGCAGCGAAAAGAAGAATTAAAGGAAAAAGATTTTAAAGGAATCATAACCATTGATGCCAAGCAGCGTTTAAAAGATATAGAGATCACGCTTGAAGATAATGGGATCGGTGTTAAAAAAGAAAACAAAAATAAATTATTCACGCCATTTTTTACCACCAAACTATCCAGCAAAAAAGGAACCGGTTTGGGGCTTTATGTTATCCGTCAGATTATCGAAGACAACCATTCCGGTGAAGTTCAGTTTAATTCTACCTACCGTAAAGGGTCCCGGACAACGATTACCCTGCCCACCGTTTAATAAAGTTTAACTTCTTGTTGTCAGTATTTTGAATATCAAGTACAATAAACAGTATTGTCTATCTTTAACATTACAAGGAGTTTACAACTATGCCTAAGCTAGTCATTGTGGATGATGAAGTGGATATCCGGGAATTTGCCAAAAACTTTTTTGAGCGACGGGGGATTGAAGTTTTTACAGCCAGCGGCGGTAAAGAAGCCCTTCGGATTATTGAAGAACAAAGCCCCGATTTGGCCTTGCTGGATATTCATATGGAAGAAATGTCCGGGGTGGAGTTATTAAAACAGCTCCGTCAACGAAGCAACGATATTAATGTGATCATGGTTTCCGGAGTTGAAGATGAGGAAATTGTCAACGAAGCCAACAGCTGGGGCATAAAAGGATACATCCACAAACCATTAGTTCTTGAAGAACTTGAACAAATTGTTATGGCGGAACTGGAGTCTTGATGCTTGATGCTAGGGGCTTGGTTCTAGAGGCTAGATACTGGAAGTAAAATGATAGTATTAAAAACGCTCGATTTTTCCCTGATAGATAAGAAAGTCTGTTATGAAGAAAAGCTACAGGGATTTGGAAATTTACCAAAAGGCAGTACAGTTATCAACTGGAATTCATAATCTAAGTTTAAAGTTTCCAAAATTTGAAATGTATGAAGAAGGAAGCCAGATACGAAGAGCCAGTAAGTCAATTGCAGCAAATATCGTTGAAGGTTTCGGACGAAGAAGATATAAGCAGGAATTTATTAGGTTTTTGTTTTACGCTTTGGCTTCTTGTGATGAAACAAGAGCCCATTTGGAAATGTTATTCAAAACGCAATCATTAAAAGACCGAAATGACTACTTATTCTTTTGCCGGGAATATGATCATCTGGGCCGGATGCTAACAAATTTTATTAAAACCGTAACCATTAATCATAAAACAGGAATCTAGTAGCCAGAATCAAGCATCAAGTATCCAGCATCTAGTATCGAGCATCGAGAATCCAGTATTATGTCTAACTCTCTAAAAATTGATTTTAAAAAGGAACTTGAAACAGCCAGTCGTGGAATGATTATGATCCACGAGCCGGAGCTGTTGATTAAACTAATCATCCGTATGATTGTCCGTAAATTAACGATACGGCATGCGGCCATG
>JAGQKQ010000252.1 GCA_020430005.1 Candidatus Omnitrophota bacterium | reverse complement strand
TCACCCAGAAACCCTGTGACCCGGAAATAATGAATTTACTGCTGGGATTCAGGGTTACCGGGACTCTGGAGCACCTATAATTATGAAGCATATCATCATCGTCCCTGACGGGATGTTCGATAATCCGGTTAAGTCCTTGGGAGGAAAAACACCTCTCCAAGCGGCACAGACAACCAATATGGACCACATGGCCAAAAATGGTTTCTGCGGTCTTGTGCAAACAATTCCTGAAGGCATGCCGCCGGGCTCCGACATCGGGAACATGGCAATCTTAGGATATAACCCGAAAACCTGTCACACCGGACGGGCGCCATTGGAAGCGGCGAATCAAAATATTATGCTGGCGGATGATGAGGTCGCGGTTCGATGCAACCTGGCCACTATCGCTAATGATGTGATGGAGGATTACAGCGCAGGACATATCGGCACCAAAGAAGCAAAAGAATTAATAGACGCTCTCAACAATGAATTGGCCGATGACAATATAAAGTTTTATCTGGGGAAAAGTTACCGGCACACACTGGTTTTAAAGGTGCTCAATCCTCAGAAAATTAAGAATATTAAAACAGTTCCTCCGCACGATATTTTGGGAAAAAATATTACAAAATATTTGCCTAACGGTCCTGAAGCCGTGATGCTGTTAAAACTGATGGAAAAATCCAAAAGCATTTTGGAAAACCATCCAATCAACAATGTCCGGATTGATTTGGGGGAAAACCCGGCCAATATGATCTGGCTGTGGGGGCAGGGAACACGACCGAATCTCCCTTCGTTTAAAGACCGTTATGGGGTGGAGGGGGCCATGATTTCCGCAGTCGATTTGGTCAATGGCATCGGTCGCTTAGCGGGATTGCAGATCGTTGACGTTCCGGGGATCACCGGGTATTATGATACGAATTTTCAGGGCAAAGCGGACTATGCCCTGGAGGCACTGAAGACGAAAGACTTTGTTTATATCCATATTGAAGCCCCTGATGAGGCCGGACATAATGGAGATGCCAAGGCTAAAATCAAAGCTATCGAGGACATCGATAAATATGTGGTTGGCACCGTACTAAACCATTTTGACCAGAATGATGATGTCCGTATTCTCTTGCTTCCGGATCATCCAACACCGGTGGAATTACGGACACACACGAACGATCCGGTTGGATTTATTATGTATGGCAAAGGTGTGCAACAAGACGGTGTTGAGCAATACAACGAAGATACCACCGGTGAAAAGGGATTAAAGTTCTCCAGCGGCGAAGAACTTATGAATCATTTTATGAAAAGGTACTTGTAAATTAGTTGCTGGTTACTCGTCACTCGTTGCTAGAAACTGCGGGCGACAAGTAACTATTAAATTTAGACTAATTTTGTCATTCCCGCGCAGGCGGGAATCCATTACAGAAAATGTAGAAAACACTATTACTGGATCCCTGCTTTCGCAGGGATGACAATTCTTTGGTTATTCATATTTTTAGAACAAACGAGGATATTTTATGGCACGAAAAAAGATTATCGTTCAAAAATTCGGCGGGTCATCCGTCGCTAATATTGACCGCATCAAAGCGGTAGCCAAGCGTATTGTTGAAACTAAAACAAAAGACAATAATATTGCCGTTGTCGTTTCCGCCCTGGGTGATACAACCGACGAACTGGAAGAAATGGCGTTTCAGATTAACAAAACACCGCCGGAACGGGAAATGGATATGTTGATGTCCACCGGTGAACAGATTTCCTGTGCGCTATTAGCTATGGCCGTTAAAACATTGGGATATGATGCGATTTCCTTTACCGGTAAACAAGTGGGAATCAAAACCGACACATCCCACACTAAGGCACGTATTATTTCGATTACCGGAGACCGGATTAAAAAAGCGCATCGGGAAAATAAGATTGTCATCGTCGCCGGATATCAAGGCGTAACCATTGATGATGATATTACGACACTAGGTCGGGGAGGTTCGGATTTAACCGCTGTAGCCTTAGCCCAGGCCCTAAAAGCCGACGTGTGTGAAATTTATACCGATGTGACCGGAATTTTCACAACCGATCCGCGTAAAGTTAAAGAGGCCCGAAAAATAAAAACCATTACGTTTGAAGAAATGTTAGAGATGGCTTCATTAGGCGCACAGGTTATGCAGGCACGCTCCATTGAAGTCGCCAAACGATTTAATATTCCGATTCATGTGCGTTCAAGCTTTTCTAAGGAGGAAGGAACCATGATTGTTAAAGACACAAAAAAATTAGAAGATGTTGCCGTTCGCGGTATTACTAACAATAAATCTGAAGCCAAAATTACAATTAAGGCGGTTCCGGACAAATCCGGTATTGCCGCCCGTATTTTTACAGAAATTTCTAAATCAGGCGCTAACGTGGACATCATTGTTCAGAATGTCAGTCATACAAAATTGACCGACATTTCGTTCACTGTTCCGAAATCGGATTTAAATAAAGCGCTAACCGCCACAAAAAGTATCGCCCAAAAGATTAAAGCGGGCGAGGTGACGGCCGATGATAATATCGCCCGTGTTTCGATTGTCGGGTCCGGGATGCGTTCGCATCATGGTATCGCGGCCCAGATGTTTAAAACACTGGCTGATAATAAAATCAATATCGAGATGATCTCCACATCGGAAATCAGCATATCGTGCATCATCGATCAAAAATCTGTGGAGAAAGCTGTCAAAGCGTTGCATCAAAGCTTTGGGCTTGGAAAGTGAAACTCCCGATAATAAAGGGAGTGATAAAATAAAATTTATAGAATAGGGAGTTTCATCCTTCGAAGCCAAACACGAAAGCAATTTGGCGAAAAAGGAGCGCGGGAGAATAATTATGTCAAAAATCG
>JAGQKQ010000251.1 GCA_020430005.1 Candidatus Omnitrophota bacterium | reverse complement strand
CTGTAAAGGAATCGCTTTTTAAACTGGCTCCTCCTACCAGAGCCCCGTCAATATCCGCCTGATTGATTAATTCCACAATATTGTCCGGCTTAACACTTCCACCATACTGAATACGAACAGCATTCGCCGTATTTTCATCAAAAGCTTCTTTAAGAAAGTTACGGATAAAATTATGAACTTCCTGGGCTTGTTCAGGTGTTGCGGTTTTTCCTGTTCCGATCGCCCAAACCGGTTCATAAGCAATAATCGTTTTTTGCATATCATCCGCACTTAATCCGGCCAATGATCCTTGCAGTTGCTCTTTAATAACATCAAATGTTTTATTCGCTTCACGCTCTTCCAACACCTCTCCAACGCAGACAATCGGAATAAGATTATGCGATAATGCTGCTTTTAAGCGTTTGTTAACCGTTTCGTTGGTTTCCCCAAAATACTGACGGCGCTCGGAATGTCCCAGAATCACATATTTTACCCCAAGATCGGTCAACATGGGCGCAGAAACTTCTCCGGTAAAAGCCCCGGCATCTTCCCAATAAATATTTTGCGCGCCGACTTTGATATTGGAATCGCTTAACGCATCGCATACTTCCGATAGGGATGGATAAACCGGACAGACCACAATATCCACTTCAGTAACATCGGCCAACTCACGGTTTAAAAGCGTCACTAATTCTAAAGATTCTTTGGTGTTGTTATTTAATTTCCAATTTCCAGCAATAATAGGTTTTCTCATGACAAACCACCTTCGTTTAATATCTTAATTCTTTATTTATCTTGCAGTGCCGCAATTCCCGGCAATTCTTTTCCTTCTAATAACTCCAATGAAGCCCCGCCACCGGTCGAAATATGCGTCATGCCGGCTTCCACATTAAACTTCTTAACAGCGGCTGCGGAATCTCCGCCGCCGATAATCGTTGTGGTGTCTTTTAATGTGGCCAAATGCTCGGCAATGGCTTTTGTTCCTTCGGCATAAGCATCAATTTCGAAAACACCCAAAGGACCATTCCAAACAACGGTTTTAGCTTCACTTAAAATGGCCTTAAATTGTTCAATGGTCTTAGGACCAACATCCAAACTCTCTGTGCCAGCCGGAATGTCGTCTACATAGCGTTTGGAAGCTTGGTTATCGAAATCATCAACAACCAGAAAATCGCTGGTCAATGCAATCTTAACCCCGGCTTTTTTGGCTTTTTCCAATAACTCTCTGGCCACTGGAATACGATCCTCTTCCAACAACGACTTTCCGATTTCCTGTCCCTGCGCTTTTAAAAACGTATACGCCATACCACCACTAATAATAATCGTGTCAGCTTTTGTTAAGAGATTCTCAATTAATAAGATTTTATCTGAAACCTTCGCACCGCCAAGAATAACAACAAACGGTCTTTCCGGATTATGGATAGCTTTACCTAAATAAGCAATTTCTTTTTCCAAAAGAAAACCGGCGACTGCTGGCAAATACTTTGTAATTCCTTCCGTTGAGGCATGAGCACGATGCGCCGTTCCAAAAGCATCATTCACATAAATATCAGCCAGGGACGCCAGTTGTTTTGCAAAATCGGGATTATTTCCCTCTTCTTCTTTATGAAATCTTAAATTTTCTAATAAAACAACACGCTCTTTAGCATTGGCAACCTGGTCTGCGACTTCTGATCCCACACAATCACTTGTGGCAAGAACGTCTTCTCCTAGAACTTGTTGTAGTTTTCTGGCTACCGGTGTTAAGCGCATTTTGTCCACCGCTTGCCCTTTCGGACGTCCAAGATGACTCATTAAGATCAATTTAGCCGGACTTTGCTCTAAAATATACTTGATGGTTGGTAACGCGGCCTGAATACGTAAATCGTCTGTAATATTTAAATTATCATCTAACGGCACGTTAAAGTCGGCCCGCATAATGATTTTTTTATCTTTTAAATTAACATCTTTTATCGTTTGCTTGTTCATTCTATCTCCTCTATCTACAATAACTTAAAGGCTTGCTAAATAAAGATTATTAATATAATAATCTCTGAATTAGCTCCCTATTATATCGAAGTTTGTTTATTTGTCAATGAAAGGAATAGGAAGAAATCTTATCGCCCTCTTCGCCCCTTAAAACGACTTTGGGGATGGCAACAATAAAGCCAATGATCAGCCACATCAGAGCTCCAAGCTGGACAGAGTATAAGGTTGTGTCAAAAAAGGCCTGGATAAGAAACGCCAAAAACCCATAGGTCAGGCCAATTAGTAGAGCATGGTGAAACTCATCCTGAATATGGATAATGACATGATAAGTTGTTTTAAATAATCGGACTAAAATCCATAAAAACGCGGCAAAGCCAAAAAATCCCGTTTCCGCCCAAATTTGCAGGAAAGAATTATGGGGATAGCCATCCCAATTGATTTCCGTATATTGAGCAGCGGCTTTTGTATAAGCGTTTAAACCCACACCAAAAAGCGGACGCTTTTTAATAACTTCCCAAGCTTGCCGCCAAAGTTCCACACGACCAGTGGGATTAAAGAAATTCTGATCTATTACCTCTACCCTAACAACGGTATCCGTATTATATTCCTTTACGGGATGAGTCCGTTCCTGATACATCTTAAAAACAAACAAAGAAATAAAAATTACCGAACAAACAAAAAAACTCATAAGAATTTTTGGTTTTTTAAAGAATAAAATAAACAGGCTGGTTAAAACAGCCAACCAGGTCGATCTCGAGTATGTAACACCCAGACATACAACTATTAAGATAAAAACAACAATCATTAAAACTTTAAACGTCGTGGTTAGAAAAAAATGTTTCTTGATCGGCATCTTCATGGTATTTGATGAATGAACAACCAAACGCCTCCAAAAAC
>JAGQKQ010000250.1 GCA_020430005.1 Candidatus Omnitrophota bacterium | reverse complement strand
TTCTCTAAGGCTTCCGGATGATAGGCACTGCGAACAAGAACATCCTCTTTGATTTTTAATAACTCTTCTTCCAGGGCTGACGCTTCATAACCAAGATCAATCAGTTCTCCGGTCAAGTTACTAACTGTTCTTTCAGAAAACTCAACCTTCGATTCTAAATTTTTTAGGTAATAAACCAAATCTTCGTAAAGGCGGATATTAACTTTAATATCGGCCGATAAATCCGCATGATTGATTAAAGAAATAAGTTTCTGGTGGGCCTCGGTATTTTGTGAATCAATCAGTAAGGCGCGGCTAAAGTCGAGAACGGCTGATTCTATATTTCCTTTCGCCTCATCTTCCATGCCGCTGGTGAAAAGTGCTTTGGAAATTTCTTCGTCCGACATTTCCTGAGCAAAACCACTATTGGTCAATGCCCCAAGAATCAGTAATATCACTAAAACAGTATGTTGCAATCTCATAAATTTACTCCCCTTACCGTTAAACGCTTGAAGGTATTGAGTATAGCACTATTCATCTATCGAGGCAAGCGGACTAATGAGCCAAACTTGTTTTATATCAACATGTTATGGAATAAATAAAATTCTTTTAATGATTTTATTTTTTTGAGACGGCTTTGGAGGTCTTTTTTGACAATCTTTTCTTTTTGGCAAGGGTCCGTTTGCGCTTTATTTTCCACCAGTGTTCTTCATCAAGAATATAACCGATACAATTTGAAGCGCCGCAGCGGCAGGGATGATCTTCATGGGAGTCATAATCATAATTATAGTTATACGTAACCTCTTCTCCCTTTTTAATGTCGCGTAAAGCGATGATCCAAATCTTTCCTCTTATAATATCGGACTCCGCATTCGGATTACAGGAATGGTTAATGAAGCGGGCAGTATTGTAGGGAACGTAGCCATCAATATCATGACGTTGGTTAAGTGTAAAAATATACACGGCACCACATTCACTATTTTCTTTGTGCCGTTCTAGTGGAATATCCGCACGCCGGTCGCTTTCGGCTTTGGTAATTCGTTCTCCGACATACTCAATAATACGAGCACCCTGAGGAATATCTTTTTTGGCAAACACACCGGTCCCGTGAATTTTTGATCGACGGACAATAATATACGGACTAGTTACTTTTTTCACAAGACTATTTTTTCTAGCTGATATAAGAAATTCAAAATGTAATGGAGATATAATACAATAAAATGGGCAGGAAAAAAAGGTAAGATTGAAAAAAATTTGAAAATTAATTTAAACTGATATTATTTTCGATCGATTGAATTAATTCGGGAAGCAACGCCGGTTTGGCAATAAAGGTATGTCCGCCTATTCGGCCGCCTTGAGCTTCGACTTCATCTCGGGTTACCGTAGCGGTTAGAAATACAATCGGTGTGGAAGATAACATGGAATTGCTTTTAATCTCAAAGGCAACATCAGGGCCCTCCATTTTCGGCATGATCACATCCATCAATATTAAATTCGGCTTAAATTGCATCGCTGCATTTATCGCCTTGTCCGCTTCATTTTCAACACGCACATCGTAATTACCGGCTGTTTCCAAATTCAGCTTAAGCATAGCCGTAAAACCTTTTTCGTCATCAACAAGTAGTATTTTCTTCCTCACCATAGCAACCTCATTTGTTGTCAGCTCATTTTCAGATAGATGATCGCACAAGCCCCTTTTTCGCCATTATTTTTGACTGTAATGGCTCCTTTATGAATATCAATAATATTCTGGGATACGGACAGCCCCAACCCGACCCCTCCCTGAGTTCTACGGGAGGTAAAAAACGGATCAAAAATCTTGTCCGCCTTATCCGAACTTAATCCGACCCCTGTATCTTCCACTTCTAGGATAGCAACTTTTTCGCCTTTCGCAAAGTTCTTTTTACTGATCTCAGGAATCTCCGATAAATCGGCAGAAAGCGCCCCAGAGCGGGTTTTAAGCCGAATTGTGCCCCCCTCAGGCATAGCATGAACCGCATTTAAAAGAAGATTAATAATAACTTGTTCCAGCTTGTAGCGATCAAACTTGATATCGGATAAATTTTCACCAAATTCCCGGATAATTTCAATCTTGTTCTTTTTAAATTGATGATTTGTCAGACTAAGCGCCTTTTCGGCCGAAAGATTCAGATCCCCTTTTTCCATATTTAATTTTGTCAGACCTGAATAATCCAGTAAATCTGTAATAATAGCGTTGGCCCGATTCGTGGCATCCTTAATATTATCCAAAACGAATTTCACTTTTTCGTCAGGCTCCTTAAGAACTTGAATCAAATAGGTCACTCCATAGAGAATTGTCGCCAATGGATTCTTCACTTCATGCGCCACGCCGGCCGCCAAACCGCCCACAACTTTTAATTTTTCAGCTTGAATAAGTTGAGCCTGGGCATCTTTTATTTTTTGCTGGGCCTGTTTCAGTTCAGCCTCTAAACGCTTTCGCTCTTTCGCAAAGTGAAGAGATTTGTTGAGTCCGTAAGCAGTATATTTTCCTTTAACCAGAAAATCCTGAGCGCCCCAGGCCAATGTTTTGATACCCAAATCATCTTCATACGCTCCAGTATTAACCACAATCGCCAGTTCTGGATACTGCTGGCTCAATTTAATAAGAGTATCTTTTCCCTCGCTGTCAGGTAGATTCAAGTCCAGTACGACTGTGTCGAATTCATACTGATCCAGCAGATTCACCGCGGCTTTTAAAGAATCGGTGCTTTTGAGAAAACTGACATTGGCCGAATTCTCAGACAACAACGATTCCAGCATATGCCGGTCAACCTGATTATCTTCAACAATCAAGACTTTTAGAGGTGTTTTAAACGTCTGTGCCCATTGAACTTCTTCTTCATTCTCCATAGCACGTCCTTTTTATAACTAT
>JAGQKQ010000024.1 GCA_020430005.1 Candidatus Omnitrophota bacterium | reverse complement strand
AGATTTGAAAGCGGATAAGCGTAAAGCGTTTATCAGTTTTATCACAGCCGGTGATCCTTCACTGAAAGCCACGGAAGATCTTGTTCTGGAATTTGAAAAAAGCGGCGTAGATATTATTGAGCTGGGCGTTCCGTTTTCCGATCCGATGGCCGATGGGCCAACTATTCAAGCCTCATCCCAGCGGGCATTGAAGCATCATGTCAGTCTGCAGAATATTCTGGATTTAGTAAAGCGGTTACGTAAGAAAACAGATATACCAATTGCGCTAATGACGTATTACAATCCCGTTTTTCATTATGGAGAAGAAAAGTTTGTCCGTCAGGCCGTGCAGAGCGGTGTTGATGGCGTTATTATTCCCGATTTACCACCGGAAGAAGCACAATCGCTTATTAAATTTGCCCGTCAGTACGATCTGGCCACCATTTTCTTCCTGGCGCCGACAACGCGGCCGCATCGGATTAAAAAGATTGTTCAGGCCTCGACAGGATTTATTTATTACGTTTCTTTGACCGGCGTAACCGGAGCGCGGACATCTATTCCCGCGGATGTGACACAAAAAATTAAAGCGGCGGCGCAAGTGACCGAAAAACCGATCTGTGTCGGTTTCGGTGTATCCACGGTGCAGCAAGTCAAGGCGATGGCGAAAATCGCAGACGGGGTAATTGTGGGAAGCGCGATTGTTAACGCAATTAGTTCTACCAATAAAGCTCAATTAACCGCGCGTGTCGGCCGGTTTGTGAAGGATTTAGTTAAAGGCGTGCGGTAAGATGAACAAAGTCACCACATTACTCAACGGATTAAGAATTATTACTAATGATGTTAAGGCGTATAAGAGCGTGGCGATCGGGATCTGGTCCGGCGTTGGCGGACGTTATGAACAGGGCGCTCTAAAAGGAGCGGCGCATTTTCTGGAGCATATCGTTTTTAAAGGAAGCCACAAGTATTCCTGTGAAGAAATCAAGATGAAGATTGAAGGAATAGGCGGCACCCTAAACGCTTTTACCGCGGAAGAACAAACCTGTTTCTACGCAAAAATTCCATCCAAGTTTTTATCCAGCACATTTGATGTCCTTTCCGATATTGCGTTTTTTCCCAACATCGCTCAAAAGGATGTGACCAAAGAACGTACGGTGATCTGTGAAGAGATTAAAATGTACCAGGATGTCCCGCAATATCACGTGATTGAAATGCTGGACCGGTTGTTGTGGCCGGATCATCCGTTGGGACAGGGTATTGCCGGCAGTCAGAAAACGGTCAAGGGAATGACGGCCAAAGACTTGAAAGGTTTTCACAAAGTTTATTATTCTCCTTCTAATAGTATTATCGCGGCCTGCGGGAATATTAACCATGATCAATTGGTCACGATGGTCAAGCGTAAGCTGGGGCATTTGGAGCGTTATGACATTCCTGCGTTTCAACGGGCCAATAATCAACAGGATAAGGCCCGAGTGGCGGTTGAAAAACGGCCGATTGAACAAATGCATGTGGCTATGGGGGTGCTGGCCTATGATCAATCGCATAAGGACAGGTCTGCTTTAACATTATTAAACGTTATTTTAGGTGGAAATATGTCAAGCCGCTTGTTTGAAGAGGTCAGGGAAAAACGCGGGCTGGCCTATTCTATTTCAAGTTCTTTAAAACTGTTGAATGATACTGGAACATTATTAATCCGTGCCGGTGTGGATAATACAAATTTGGTGTCCGCGATTAAGTTAATTATGAAGGTTTTGAATCAGATTAAACGTACTGGTGTCACAGACAATGAGTTCAGCCGTGCCAAAGATTATTTGTTAGGACAATTAATGCTGGGATTAGAAGACACGATGGATCAGATGCTGTGGATCGGGGAAGGGTTGATCGCGAAAAATGAGGTACGGCGTTTGGAAGATTTGATTAAAGCGTATAAAAAAGTTAAAAAAGAAGATATCAAACGTATCGCGAAAGAGATTTTTAACAAAAATCAATTTAATCTGGCTGTTGTGGGTCCGATTTCGGAAGAACAACAGCGGGAATTGAATAAGATCTTTATTTAAAAAAGGTATATTTGACGAATATCCGGCGGTGATGAATTCAGTTTTTTAAATTGACAAGCGAAATAATATCAGTTAGACTCAACATATTCAAAAAACTTCTTTTGAGGGTTCATTAATTTTTGATCTAATTTTAAGGAGGAATCATGGCAGAACAACTATCATTCTACGATGTTAAAACCAAATCCAAATTTAACTCCGCGGATTATGATGTACGGGAAAAAAGCGGTCGCTTTTTTGCTGTTGCCAAATCTCCGAAAGGAACTCACGAATGCTGGCGAGTTCTTAGTAAAGATCAGGCTGCAAAACTTAAAGGTTAACGCGGTCTTTAGCCAAATCTTAATAATATTGAAGAACGATTGTTTTGTTTCTGGATATACTGTGATCTAGAGCATATGGGTGCGCTTTAGAAAGGAACGAGTGTTATCAGTAAAGTTTCATTGACCTCACGACAAATCGCCCTAAAAATTGCGGGATTTGCTTCTGATAAAAAAGCTGAAGATATCGTTATCCTTGATATGAAGGATGTGGCGAACTTCTGTGACTGTTTTGTGATCTGTTCGGGGAATAATGACCGTCAGGTACGGGCTATTGCGGACAATATCCTGGATGAAATGAAGAAAAAAGGTTTGCCGATCTCGTATAAAACCGGCTTAAAATCGGCAGACTGGATTGTACTGGATGCCGGTGATGTTGTCTGTCATATCTTCCAGAAACAATTAAGGGAATTTTATAATTTGGAACATCTGTGGCAGGAAGCCGAACAAATTCCCTATACTGATTAAATCTCATCATTCAATTTAGATGGTAAAAAATATTCATGTTAGACAGTATCAAGCAGCAACTACAGCAATTTCTGGCCGAGACGCTGACGGCCGCCTATCCTGATATTGTCGATTTTCCTTCCATTTCCATTGAAACACCCGCCGAAAAGATTCATGGGGATTTTTCCACCAATATCGCCTTAAAATCCGCCAAAATATTCCGTAAAGCGCCGATGGCGATTGCCGAAGAATTGGCCGCGCATATTGAAAAAGCGGTGACCGCATCACCATTACAGGCGCACATTCAATCCATCGAAATCAAAAATCCGGGATTTATTAACTTTTTTCTTACTCAAGATTCTTTGTTTGAAATTATTGAGCAGGTTTTTGAAGAGGGCGGGCGCTACGGGGCTTCCGATTTTGGCAAAAAGGAGAAAATCCAGATTGAGTTTGTGAGCGCCAATCCCACCGGGCCGTTGAGTGTCGCGCATGCCCGGCAAGCGGTGGTTGGTGATGTGCTGGGAAATGTACTGACTTTTCTGGGCTTTGATATTACCAAAGAATATTATGTGAATGACGAAGGAAACCAGATTAATATCCTTGGAACATCGATTAAATGCCGGGCTCTTCAGCATCTGGGGCTTGATGTTGCGTTTCCGGAAGAAGGATATCAGGGCGATTATATTAAAGATATGGCCCAAATATTTTTATCGGAAAAAGGAATTACGGATGCCGAGGCGGCTAAGGCTGTTGCGGATTTAGAATGGAACGATTTTGGTGTTCGGTACTTGATGGATGTGATTAAAAGGGATCTGGATGATTTTGGTGTGCATTTTGATTATTGGGCGCATCAGCGGGACATCGCAACCAATGAGCAGATTGAAAAGATTATAGATTTATTAAAAGAGCGGGGACATCTGTATGAAGAAGAGGGCGCGTTGTGGTTTAAATCTACGGCCTTTGGGGATGACAAAGACAGGGTTGTGAAAAAAAGTGATGGCGCCTATACCTATTTAACACCGGATATTGTGTATCATAAAGATAAGTTTGAGCGGGGGTTTTCCCGGGTGTTTAACATTTGGGGGCCGGACCATCACGGGTATATTCCGCGCATTAAAGCGGCGGCGGAAGCTTTGGGAAAGAATAAAGATGATCTGGAAGTACTCATTGTTCAGCTGGCCACATTATTTCGGGATGGTAAGCCGGTATCCATGTCGACCCGCCGCGGGGAATTTATCAGTTTGCGTGAGGTTATGGAAGAGGTTGGTACAGATGCTGCGCGCTTTTTCTTTTTAATGCGGCATATCAAGGCGCATCTGGAATTCGATCTGGAACTGGCTAAAAAACAAACCAACGAAAACCCTGTGTATTACATTCAATATGCTCATGCCCGTGTGTATAGTGTGAATAAAAAGGCGGATGAAGTTGGGATTGAAGTGAAAAGCAAAGGGTTTTCTCTGCTGAAAGAGCCGGAAGAAATTGACCTCATTAAAAAAATGGGGGAATTCCCCGAAGCCTTGCAGTTTTGTTATAACCAGTTAGACCCGTATCCGCTGGTCAGTTATATGCAGGATTTAGCGGCGGTCTTTCACAAGTTTTATGATCATCATCGTGTGATTGATGCGGATGAGCAATTATCCGCTGAACGTCTTTCTTTGATGAACGCGGCCCGGATTGTTTTTGCCAATGGGCTTGGTTTGTTAGGCGTTCAGGCACCGGAGCAGATGTAACTACCGTTATACGGTTAACGATTGCGCGGCTCGAAACGTCTATCGTTATACGTTACCCGTTTCCAGCTACGTAACCGAACAACGCAGGACGATAATATAATGGAAAAAATCTGGAACATCCAAGAGATTAACCCACAGGAAATTACCCGCCTCAGTGAAGGACTTAATATTGATCCTTTAATCGCCAAGCTTTTAATCAACCGACAAATTTGTGATCTTGAAGAAGCCGATACCTTTTTAAAAGGCCATCTGGATGGTTTGCACGATCCTTTTCTGCTTAAAGGAATGCGAGAGGCTATTGATCGTATCCGTCAGGCCGCCGCCAATCAGGAAAAGGTCCTTATCTTCGGGGACTATGATGTGGACGGCGTTACCTCATCCACAATTCTTACGACCAAATTGCGTGATATCGGGATTGATGTTATTAACCATATTCCGCATCGCATGATAGACGGTTATGGTTTGAATCATGGGATCGCCGAAAAGGCGGTTCAGGAAGGGGTGAGTCTTTTAATTACAATTGACTGCGGCATTACCGCGGCGGATGCGGTGGATACGATTAACCGTGCGGGAATTGAAGTTATCATTATTGATCACCATGAGCCGGATGAGGGCCGTATCCCCGATGCCTACGCGATTATTAATCCCAAACAAAAAGACTGTTCGTATCCGTTTAAAGAATTAGCTTCGGTTGGATTGGCTGCTAAGGTATCGCAGGCTCTTTTGGGAAAAGTCGTTGAAGAGGATCTGGATTTGGTGGCCATTGGAACTGTGGCCGATATTGTTCCGCTTCGGGGAGAAAACCGCATTTTTGTTAAAAATGGTCTTCCATATATTCACCGTACCAATAATAAAGGACTTAAGGCGTTATTAGGGACGGCAAAAATTAATGTGAATAAAAAATTAAGTCCGTATCATATCGGTTTTGTTTTAGGTCCACGGATCAATGCGGCCGGACGAATGGATACGGCGCATGGATCACTCGATCTTTTTTTAAGTGAAAATGAGGAAGAGGCCCGGTTACTGGCGATGGAATTGGAACGCCATAATTCGGACCGTCAGAAAATGCAGCGTGACGTTGTTCAGGAAGCCATTGCCTTAGTCGAGGAAGAAACCTTGAATAATCATAATGTTATTGTCTTAAGTAAAGAAGGCTGGCATAAAGGTGTTTTGGGAATCGTGGCATCACGGCTTTCGGATAAATATTACCGTCCCTCGGTGGTGATTTCATTGCAGGATGGTGTGGGGACAGCTTCCGCGCGTTCTGTGGACGGTTTTCATTTGCATGAGGCGTTAATGAATTGCGCGCACTGTCTTGAAGAATTCGGTGGTCATGAAGGGGCGGCGGGATTAACCATCAAAGAAGAAAATATTGAATCTTTCAAAGCGATGATTAATGATGTGGCTGAGAAGACCTTATCCCGGAGCCAACTGGTAAAGGTTTTGTCTGTGGAAAGTGAAATTGCTTTGCCGGATATTTCTTTGGATTTGGCTAATACAATTGCCGCGATGGAACCTTTTGGAGAGGGAAATCCGGTACCGGTTTTTTGCACAAAAGGTTTAAAGGTTAAGGGAATATCACAGGTCCTGGGCCGGAACACATTAAAGTTTTGGGTGACGGATGGACAGGCGGTGATTTCGGCTGTTGGTTTTGGGATGGGAGATTTAAAAGCAATGGTTGATTCAGGACAGCTTTTAGATTTGGCCTACCAAATTACGATTGACGATTGGAATAAAGCCCCAACACCGCAATTGAAGTTAGAAGATATAAAAATAAGTGAGAAAAAATAAAAGGGTTAGGCCTTAACGATTTTGCCGCCCTGAATACAGGATGTGCAAACGTTTGTTCTTTTCACAACACCGTTAAGGTTGATTTTGATCTTCTGAATATTAGGATAAAAGCGGCGAAGAGTTTTTCCGATGATTTTAGAACCGGCACCACCTGTTCGTTTAATCTGACCGCGTCTTTTATATTTAACGCCCGGGATTGATCCTTTTCCGCAAATTTCACATGCTTTTGACATAATAAACCTCAAATTGAATAGGTTGTAAACCCTTTATTTTGTTGAACCAGAGATTAAGAGTATACTAAAAAACAATCGTTTGTCAAGTGGATATTTCGGGCGGCGATTGCCGCCGTGATAAGAGGTAGGTGATACGGGATAAGTTGTTTTTTTCGTAATACTTACAGCATACTGCTTAGCACTATTATTAATAAGGAGACCCTGATATGACCCCATCTTCTGCAGGCGTTGTCGATTTCGATACGCTGAAACCCTATGCCCCGCGGGCCTTTGTGCCTGAAAATATGGATTTTATGGATATTGAGCGCTTGAAGGGACTGTACCAGCAGCTTTTGGATGAATCCGTCCAAAGCCCTGAGGATCTGGAAAAATGGATTGAAAAGCGTTCGGAACTGGAGGCGGCCTTGGATCAGTTTGGTTCCGTTTTGTACATTAAAATGACCTGCGCTACCGATGATGAAGATCGGGCTAACCGTTACGCCGAATTTATCGAAAAAATTGTTCCTGAAATCAAGCCTTATGATGATCAGCTTAACCGCCGGTTTTTAGGCCTGACAGAATCAATACCATACGATAAAGAGCGGTATGGTTTGTATCACCGCGCCATTCAAACCGATGTTAAGCTTTTCGTTAAAGAGAATATTCCGTTAGAAACGCAGGTATCGATTTTATCCCAGAAATATCAGAAAATCTGCGGGGCGATGACCGTGCAGTTTGACGGTGAAGAGAAGACCCTGCCGCAGATGTCGAAGTATCTGATGGAAACAGATCGTGAACTTCGGGAAAAGGCCTGGCGGGCCACAGCCGAACGACGTCTTCAGGATAAGGATCAGCTGGAAGATGTTTTCAGCCAGATGTTAAAATTGCGCCATCAGATTGCGCAGAATGCCGGTTTTGATAATTACCGGGACTATAAATTTAAATCCTTGCATCGTTTTGATTACACGCCGGAAGATTGTAAAAAATATCATGAATCCATGGAAAAGTTGTTGGTGCCGGTGCAGGCCAGGATTTTGGAGCATCGTCGGGAACAGTTGAAGGTAGAAGCGCTCCGTCCATGGGACACGGCGGTTGATCCGTTAGGACGAAAACCATTAAAACCTTTTGAAGAGGTTCCGGAGTTAGTCGGTGGATGTCGCAAGATTTTTAATCAATTGCATGCCACATTGGGACAGCAATTTGAGGAAATGGCCGATGAAGGTTTATTGGATTTGGATAGCCGTAAGGGAAAAGCGCCGGGCGGTTATCAAAGTGCGTTGTCGGAATCACGGAAGCCGTTTATTTTTATGAACGCTGTTGGCATTGATGGCGATGTTCGTACGCTTTTACATGAAGCGGGTCATGCTTTTCATTCTATGGCCTGCGCGCATGATCCGTTATATGATTATCGCCACGGGCCGATGGAATTTAATGAGGTTGCGTCCATGGCGATGGAACTGCTCGCGGGAGATCATCTGGATGTGTTTTATTCCGAAGAAGATTTTCATCGTTCCCGGCAGTCGCATCTGGAGGATATCATTTTCGTCCTTATCTGGGTGGCGGTGATTGATGCGTTTCAGCATTGGATTTATGAAAATCCGGAGCATACTCCGAAACAGCGTCGGGAGGCGTGGCTTTCTATTCATAACCGGTTTAATACAGGGGTTGTGGACTGGAGCGGTTTGGAGGACCAGCATGCGTATGTTTGGCATCGTCAGTTGCATATTTTTGAAGTGCCCTTCTATTACATTGAATACGGGATCGCGCAATTAGGCGCTTTACAGGTTTGGCAGAATGCGAAGACAGATCAGAAAAAGGCACTGGATGATTATCTTAAAGGTTTGTCTTACGGTGGCGCCAAAACACTGCCGGAGTTATACACGGCCGCCGGTATTCGTTTTGACTTTTCCGAAAATATTATTGAGCCATTGGTTCAGGCCGTGAAAAAAGAGCTGCCGTATTTTTCCTAAATGCTTGAAAAGAAAAAGTGTAAAAGTCTGTGGCGAAAAAATGAATTATGTTATAATGACATCAATTAGGGATGTTTCATAATAACTTATCACGGAAAGGTTAAAAAATGCGAGTGACCAAAATCTTTGTGATAATTCTTCTGCTCACTATATTTTGTACACCGGTAATGGTATCGGCTAAAGGAAAAGTGGCAGGTAAGGAAGATATTGCTCTTTTGAAAAAGGATATTTTAAATGGCCGGATCAAAATCGGCAAGACACGGCTAAAAACAATCAAGGACATTTACGGTGACGCGGATAATATCAGCGAGACCGAGGCAAAAATTACGTATGACTACGGCGATCTTCGTCTGGAATTTGATAAGAACCGGTATATGAGAAATTGGGGATACGATTATTCCCGTAAAACGCAATACAGCGATGAAATTGAAGATTTAAGATTTGATTTGCAAGACGGTCAGATTGTTGGAGATTATGTTAGTTATGACGAGATTGTTGGAGATTATGAAGCGCCGACCGAGGCCATGGAAAAAGACGGTGATGGAGAGCTTTCTTATTATTACTACGGTGAAATTCGTTTGACTTTTGAGAATGTTTACACAGTGCGCAGTTGGCGTGGGCAAAAGTTGAAACAGGCCGGAGAAATGTCGGGAGAACTGCGTGATGGCAGTCTATCGACCACCGGAGATAACTCTTCCGGTTCGGGCGGGATTTATTAATCAAATTGAATTTGGAAAATGGCAGTCTCAAGTTTATGATGACTGCCATTTTTTTTGGTGAAAATAGTGTCTGAAAAAATTCTACATGAGGGACGCTTTATCCGGCTGATTGAAGAAAACGGCTGGGAATATATTCAACGGCATAATTGTACCGGCATTGTGATTATCGCGGCATTGACGGATGATCAGGAAGTGATCTTTGTGGAGCAATTCCGGCCACCTTTAAAAAAGCGTGTCATTGAATTTCCGGCCGGATTGATGAATGATGAAGCTGTTGACAAGGAAGAATCTATTTTTGAAGCGGCTCAGCGGGAATTGTTGGAGGAAACGGGGTATCAGGCCGGACGCATCGTCAAACTTTTCGCGGGGCCTGTATCTTCCGGATCCAGTGCGGATATCGCTACACTGGTCAGGGCATTTGATGTAAAGAAGATTGCCGAGGGTGGTGGCGTAGAGGATGAGGACATTATCGTCCATACGGTTAGTTTATCGGACATTCCCCAGTGGTTAAAGACAAAAGAACAGGAAGGGTGCCTGATTGAGCCGAAAGTCTATACCGGACTGTATTTTCTGACGCAATCCACGGCCTAAAGCGGATGACAAATTTTGCCGGAATTTTTTCCTTGATTTTACGTTAAAAATCCTTAAAATAGTCGCTGTTTATTTCGGAAATAATTATTAACATTTGACATACGTAAAGGAGTCAAAGATGAGTAAGGTACTTGATTATTTAGGTAAGGATGCCAAGAGTCTTTTGGATCACAAATGTACGACGATCCCGAAAGAGCAAATCACTATTCCGAGTTCCACATATGTGGATGACATTTTTATCAATTCCGACCGTACAAACACGGTTTTAAGAAATCTGCAGTCAATGTATGATGCGGGTCGCTTGGGAGGAACAGGATATCTTTCAATTCTTCCTGTTGACCAGGGAATTGAGCATACAGCCGGTTCATCATTTGCGCCGAATCCAATTTATTTCGATCCGGAAAATATCGTGAAATTAGCGATTGAAGGAGGCTGTAACGCGGTAGCTTCCACGTTGGGCGTTTTAGGAATCTGCTCACGTAAATATGCGCACAAAATTCCATTCGTTGTAAAAATTAATCACAACGAGTTGATGACTTACCCAAACAAATTTGACCAAATCTTATTTGCCGATGTTGAACAAGCGGCGGATATGGGTGCGGCCGGTATCGGGGCAACCATTTATTTCGGTTCAGAAGAATCGTCCCGTCAAATTATAGAAATTTCAGAGGCGTTTCAACGCGCTCATGAGTTAGGTTTGTTTACCATTCTATGGTGCTACACACGTAACAACGCGTTTAAAAAAGATGGTGTGGATTATCATGTGGCTTCCGACTTAACCAGCCAGGCGAATCATTTGGGGGTTACAATTGAAGCTGATATTATTAAACAAAAACTTCCGGAATGTAATGGTGGTTTTAACGCCATTAAGTTCGCGAAGACACACCCGGATGTTTACAGCAAATTGACAACAGATCATCCGATTGATTTAACCCGTTATCAAGTGGCCAACTGTTACATGGGTAAAATCGGTTTAATTAATTCTGGTGGAGCTTCAGGAGATAACGATTTTGAAGAAGCGGTTAAAACAGCGGTTATTAATAAGCGCGCCGGTGGTATGGGACTAATTTCCGGCCGTAAGGCGTTCCAGCGTCCGATGGATGAAGGTGTGAAATTGTTAAACGCTATTCAAGACGTTTATCTATCCAAAGACATTACAATCGCCTAGAATAGATCTAGGATCTAAGAAATAAGTGTAAAACCCCGTTGTTTGGTAACTCCAAACAGCGGGGTTTTTTGTTGGGTTTAGAGGCAGATTTGCTATACTTTTAGATATGAATACAAGACATCTTTCCCTAAAAACTTTTCAGACAGGTCTTTTCCTTATATTAATTTTTTTGTTCGCTTTGTTTTTTGCCGAACGGATTAGTTTTGTCACGGCCGATTTAGGCCGGCATATTAAAAACGGTGAAGTCTTTGCGGAAACCCATACAATACTCTCCACGAATTATTATTCTTACACGGAAAGTAATTTTCCGGCCATTAATCATCACTGGGGAACGGGAGTTGTTTTTTATTATCTCTGGAAGCTGTGGGGATTTGTTGGAGTGTCTTATTTTTATATTACTTTAGTTACTTTAAGTTTTGTTCTCATCTTTTTTATTGCCCGTCGAAATGCCGGTTTTCTCTTGGTTTCCCTTTTTTCTTTATTGGCGCTGCCGCTGATTGGTGACCGGACAGAATTGCGCCCCGAAGGGTTTAGCTATCTTTTTATCGCAATTTATTATGGCATTTTGTTGTGGTATTCTTCCCGGGAAATCCGATTGAAATGGATTATATGGAGCCTACCTGTTCTGCAGGTATTGTGGGTTAATCTGCATATCTTTTTTATCTTCGGGCCATTTTTGATTGGTGTTTTTTTGATGGATTGCTTTATTCGAAAAGCCGGGACGGATAAACGGAATGAATTGCTGTTTGTTTTTCTTTTATCCTGCGTGGTTTGTGTGCTTAATCCGCAGGGATTAAAAGGGGCCTTGGTGCCGCTGACAATCTTTAAAGAATATGGTTATATGCTGGTTGAAAATCAGTCGGTATGGTTTATGCAGAAAAGGTTCCCCGGCAATATGATTTATACGCATTTTTGGATTTGTCTTGGTGTGCTCATTTTGGGGATCGTTTTGGGCATTCGAAAAAATAACTTTAAACAACTGTTTGTGCCGGTGGTCTGCGGGATGTGTTTTGCCGTGCTGGGTATGAAAGCCATCCGGGGATTTCCATTGTTTGGATTTTTCTTTATGATTTGTGGGAGCCAGGTATATCAACAATGGATGGACCGTCGAAATAATGTTGCGCGGACAATTATGACAGGCGGTATTCTTCTGGTGGTGATCGGCATTCTCGGGTTGATCACGGTGGAACGCACAGGGTATTATTCACTGTACAGACGCCTGCGTTTACCCCTTACTATGCCGGAGATCCAAAAGAAGAGGGTGTGGTTTCCGCACATGATACGAAATGTCGGAAAACTCCCGGGGCTGGTTCCCGGAGCTAACCGCTCCGCGGAGTTCTTCAAGCGGTTAAACCTTAAAGGACCGATCTTCAATAATTATGATATCGGGGGGTATCTTATTTTTCATCTTTTCCCGCAGGAACGTGTTTTTGTGGATAATCGTCCGGAAGCCTATAGCACAGCCTTTTTCCAGAAGCAGTATATTCCGATGCAGGAAGATGAGGCGGTTTGGAAAAAGTTTGATCAGCAGTACCGGTTTAATGTCATTTATTTTTACCGTTTGGATTTGACACCCTGGGCGCAGCCTTTTTTGATCAGGCGGTTGGAAGACCCGCTTTGGGCGCCGGTTTATGTGGATGATTTTACAATTATTCTTTTAAAGCGTAATGCGGAAAATGAAGCGGTTATTCAGCAGTTAGAACTGCCCAAGTCAATCTTTCAGGTCCGCCATGAAGGATAAATGATGTATAATACAAATCAAAATAAGGAGAGTCGATGCGATTGTATAAAGTTATTTTAGTTTTGCTATGGGCCGTATTTCTTCATGCCGGTTTTTCCTCGGCCCAAATTCAGGACGTTGAATTGAATGAATGCCATGATGAGGCGCTGGGGATTACACTTCTCTGCAATCCGGAATGGCCGTTTCTCTCGGAAGAGAATGTTATTATGCTGATTTTAAATGACGCGCCTTTGGTGACGGCGACGATTGCTGTATCTGATTCGCCGGTCCTATCGTTAAAACAATTGACCAATGAGATTATTCAAGAGTTGGGGGGATATAAAGACGGGTTCCAGACACAAATGCTTCAGCTTGCCGGGCAGGAGGCGATTCAGGTAGCGGGTGTTCATAAATCACACGAGAATGTCGGGCTTGTTGACTATTATGTGATTCATGACGTAAATTTATATTCCATCCTTTTTTCAGTCGAGCCAAAAGACAATTGGTGGGATTACGAAGAATTGCTGTTTAAGATTCGAGATAGTATTCGATGGGATGGTAATGAAGAAGCGCAGAAATAATCACTCTTACCAGTTTTTACAATCTCCAACACATTTAAAGGAGTCTTCGGAAGAACCAATGGTATCGTTATATTCTAAGCGACGTTTTAGTTGGTAGTTATACCCGTTATTGTTTTCTTTGTTGCGTTTTAACTGAATAGATAGGGCGCCGCCATCAATCGCATAAATATAAGAAAAATGGTCATCCGATATATTGATGCCTAAATGACTGTTAATTTCCGGAAGCGTATTAAATTCGGCGCCATTTACCCCAAATCTACGATGTATCGCTCGATAGTTTTCTGCCGCTGATTTAATCGTATTAAGATTCGTTAAAGCTTGACGATAATATGATTTTTCCACTGCTTTATTGTAGTTGGGAACCGCAAAGGCCGTAATAACACTAAGGGCAATGGTGGTCACCATTATTTCGGTCAGTGTTAAGCCGTTATTTTTATATGTAAATTGTTTCATTGTTTTAAACCTCTGTTTTACCAGGTTGCACAATCGTTGTGACAAATAAAACTATCGTCAGAAAAGCCAACTGCATCAGTATACTCAAGACGTTGTGCCAAGTAGTAATTATAGCCGTTGTTATCTGTATCATTTCGTGTTAAGAAAATGGATAAGGCTCCGCCATCTATCGCATATGTATACGAAAAATGATCATCGGAAATATTGGTTCCTAAGTGGGAATTGACTTCTTCCAATGTTGTTAAGGTAATTCCGGATACACCGAACGCTCTATGTTCGGCTCGATAGGCTTCGGCCGCCGCTTTTACGGTATTAAGGTTTACCCGGGCCTGACGATAATAAGATTTTTCGACAGCTTTATTATAGTTGGGCATTGCGAAAGCCGTAATGACACTTATCGCAATGGTTGTAACCATTATTTCGGTTAATGTTAATCCGTGTTGTTTTTTAGCGAAG
>JAGQKQ010000249.1 GCA_020430005.1 Candidatus Omnitrophota bacterium | reverse complement strand
AAAAGAAATTCGTAAAATTGAAGCGTTAGTCTCGCAGAAGAATCTAACATTAATTCCCACAAGGCTTTATTTCAACGCACGTGGTTTGGTCAAGGTTGAAATTGCTTTGGGCAAAGGGAAAAAGCAGTATGACAAACGAGATGCCATTAAAAAACGAAAAGTAGATATGGATATCAAACGGGCCATGCGGCAGGGGCAAAAACGATAAAATGACTACTAAATGTCAAATGTTGAAAGTAACGTCGTGTCATCCCTGCGAGGGCAGGGATCCAGAATTTGTGGATTCCCGCCTGCGCGGGAATGGCATAGTTTACATTTTATGAACTATATAGTACAATTATAATATGACGACACAACAGGAACGCGGACAAAAAACGAAAGAACGGATGCTGCGAACAGCCTTTGATTTGTTCCACCAAAAAGGTGTGAATGCTACCAGTGTGGACGAAGTCCTGGAAAAATCCGGCACCGGGAAAAGTCAATTTTATTATTACTTCAAGAGTAAAGAGGGGCTGGTTCATGAGACGATTCAGGACTTTTTCGCGCGGTTGAAAAGCAGAGAAATTCCTGTTCAGTATGAATTAAAAACATGGGATGATCTGGAGTGTTGGTTCCGTTTTTTTATTGAAGGTCAGAAACAGGGAAATTGTGAACGAGGTTGTCCATTAGCGACGATCGCTTATGAGTTAACCGATTCCAATGAGCTTATCCGTCAGGATATCAATTTGATTTTTGAATACATCCGCAACGCGTTGGCCAGGCTGTTTCTTAATCTCAAAGCGCAGGGAGAATTAGTCGATACGGCTGATCCGGATCAGCTGGCCGATTTTTGTGTGGCCATTATGCAAGGCGGCTTGTTAACCGCAAAAATCCGGAAGGATTCGGCCCCATTTCAAAACAGCGTTCAACACGCCTTAATCTATCTAAAATCTCTTCGACCAAATCCATCCAAGAAATAACGCTTGCCTTGGAAGTTTTAATGTGATATTATTTTGTACTAAATAGTACAATATTAACCTATTATTAAGGAGGAACACATGAAAATTTATGGTTTAGCAATTTCCGCACCGGTTATCAAAACCCGTTTGGTCGCCAATGCCCTTGGGCTGGACTACGAATTTCGAAATGTGAATATGATGGAGGGGGAGCACAAAACGGAGGAGTATAAAAAACTTCATCCAGCGGGGAAAGTGCCTGTGTTGGAAGATGATGGGTTTGTTTTGTTTGAAAGTGGAGCCATTTGCCGTTATTTGGCACAAAAGCAGAACTCGGACCTTTATCCGAAAGATATCAAACAACAAGCGGTTGTAGATCAATGGAGCGATTTTGCCGCTATTCATATTGGCGGGGCTGTTGGTCGTGTTCTCTTTAATAAGGTTTTAGCACCTAAAATGGGCTGGGAAGTGGATGAGAAATCCTTACAATGTGGTCAGGAGTTTCTGGATAGATTCTTGCCGATTGTCGATCAGCAGCTAGGCCGGAGTACTTATTTGGCCGGGGACAAAATTTCGCTGGCGGATTACGCGTTGCTGGCGCACGTTGATCCTTTAGAAGCGATTGAAATTGATGTATCGAAATATTCCAATCTGCAAAAGTGGCGCGATGCCATGAGAGCCAGAGGCGAATATCAAAAAGTGCATAAGTTTTATGGCGAAGAAATGATGGCGCAAGGCTAGTCGCTAGTGCTTAGTTCCTAGTTATTAGTAAATTTTATACCAGTAACTAGGAACTAAGCACTAATTACTATCATAGCAAGGGCTGTCGTCTTTGCTTTTACTACCGAATTGAGCTTTGGCCTTTAGAAAAATCTCCTCATAACCCCACTCTTTTACCAATCGATTGGCTTCGCGTTCCAATTCGCAAGACGGTTGATCAACGCGCAAATGTTGTAAGTAATCATGCGCGATCTCGTGGAGAATAACACCTTCAATCGCTTCCACATCGGTTGTATTATTTAATTCATCACCAAGAATAATTAAATAAAAGCCTTCGGTAAATGTTGGCGGATCATTTTTCTCGGTGACAAATTCCGTTGCGTTGGCGAAGCGGGCAATGCCGGAGTTAATGGAAATGACAAAAATGAGCGGATGACGCCGGTCGGTAACCGTTGCAAACACGTCGTCCGGCAATTTGGCCAGTGCATTAAACAAAGCGCTTCGAATATTGGGATAATAAAAAAGGGAATTGCCAACAAATTCTTTCAGATATTGTTCAATCTGGGTTTGCCGTTGAGCTTCATCATCGATTTTTACGGCCATCGCCTGCGCCGTGGAAAATAAGAGCACAAAAAACAGGGTGGAAAGGATTAATTTTTTCATAAATCTATCCTAATTCAGCCGTGTTGTTTGTCAAATGGTAATGCGAGAATAAAGGTTGAAGAAAAGAAGAACTCAGGTATACTCTTAGCGAAAAGAGACCGTTTATGATACGAAAATATACAATTATCTTAGTCATCCTGATGCTGGGCTGTGTCGCGGGCGTTGTTGAAGCCAAAGATTATCTCAGTGGAGAAATCTGTAGCAATGACGATGTCTTATATGGAAAATTTGAAGTCCACATGAAGCCAGCAAAGGGGAGTGGACTGATTTCCAGTTTCTTTTTATACAAAACCGATTCTCATAAAGTCGATGTGCCCTGGAATGAAATTGATATCGAAATTCTTGGAAAAGACACAACGAAGGTGCAAACAAATATATTAAGTGGACCCGAATACCGTATTTCGTATGTGAAGCTTCATGATATGGAAAGTGATGTGGCGGACAATTTTCATACTTATACGCTGGAATGGACCCCGAAGCACATTAGTTTTGCGATTGACGGTAAACAGATTCGTTATGAAGATAAAAGGCAGGTCGATCATTTCTGGAACCAACCGATGACCTACCGTTTTAACCT
>JAGQKQ010000248.1 GCA_020430005.1 Candidatus Omnitrophota bacterium | reverse complement strand
TGGACAAACGTCCGTGCTATGGGTTCCATCATCAAAGGAACCAACGGAAAAAGCCAGGGAATCATTCCATTTTTAAAAGTCGCCAATGACACCGCCGTCGCTGTTAACCAGGGTGGAAAACGCAAAGGGGCCATGTGCGCGTATCTGGAAACATGGCATCTGGATATTGAAGATTTTCTTGAACTTCGTAAAAATACCGGGGACGAACGCCGGCGGACACATGATATGCATACGGCCAACTGGATTCCGGACTTGTTTATGAAACGCGTTAAAGAAAATGCGTCATGGACACTATTCAGTCCTAATGACGTTCCTGATCTGCATCACATCTACGGAAAAGAATTTGAAGCCCGCTATGAATATTATGAACGTCTGGCCCAGGAAGGAAAGTTCGCTCATTTCAAAGTTGTTCAGGCTATTGATCTTTGGCGGAAAATGCTCAACATGGTTTTTGAAACCGGCCATCCCTGGATTACGTGGAAGGATCCGTCCAACATCCGTTCTCCGCAAAGCCATGTCGGTGTTGTTCACAGCTCAAACTTATGTACGGAAATCCTGCTGAACACATCCAAAGATGAGACAGCTGTTTGTAACTTGGGCTCTATCAATTTAGCCGCGCATACAACCGCAGAAGGTATTGATCACAAAAAAATGGCCGAAACTATTAAAACGGCCATTCGTATGCTGGACAATGTTATTGATATTAACTATTACCCGACCATTGAATCGGAAAATGCCAATCAGCGTCACCGTCCTATCGGTTTGGGGATTATGGGATTCCAGGACGCCCTTTATCTGCAAGATCTCAGTTATGCTTCGCAAGAGGCTGTGGAATTCGCCGACGAAAGTATGGAAGCTGTTTCTTACTACGCGATTTCCGCTTCTATTGAACTCGCCAAAGAACGGGGAACCTATTCAACATATCGTGGCTCAAAGTGGGATAAAGGCATGCTGCCGATCGATACATTAAAACTGATGAAAGAAGAACGTGGAAACTTTATTGATATTGATTTCTCATCGAAAATGGACTGGGATGTCGTCCGGAAAGAACTTAAACATTCCGGTATCCGTAACAGCCTTGTTATGGCGATTGCACCAACAGCCACTATTGCCAACATCGCCGGCGTTACCGCATCCATTGAGCCTCAATACAAAAATATCTTTGTCAAAAGCAACTTATCCGGAGAGTTTACAGTCGTTAATGAATATTTAATCGAAGACCTCAAAAAACTGGGTCTCTGGGATAAAGAAATGTTAGATGATGTAAAATATTTTGACGGTAGTGTTCAGGAAATTGACCGCATTCCTACGGACTTACGTCGTAAATATGCAACAGCTTTTGAAATTGAATACGAGTGGCTTGTCGAAGCCGGCAGCCGTCGTCAAAAATGGATTGATATGGGACAATCGTTAAATCTATATCAGGCTAAACCAAGTGGAAAGAAAGTCAGTGACATGTATATGCTGGCCTGGGAGAAGGGGCTGAAAACAACCTATTATCTTCGCTCCATGGGCGCCACGCGAATTGAAAAAAGCACATTGGATGTCACAAAATACAAAAATATTGTCGGACAGCGTGAACGGGATGAATTCGGACGCGTTACAACAAAAGAAGAACCGGTAAGCAAATTAAGTGTCGAGCCTACAGAGGACTGCGAAGCCTGCCAATAGGTAAAACCGCAATCCTTTCTTCGCAACTTAATATATTAATTATTAATTCATATCTACTCATTCGTGGAGGGTGCCATGTCAGATGATCCTTGCTTAAAAATGACACACGACCGTGTCACCATGGACAACAAAAAGATTATCAACAATGACCGCACGGTCGATTGTAACCAGCTGGTTCCAATCAAATACCGCTGGGCATGGAATTTTTATCTGGATGGCTGCGCCAATCACTGGATGCCGACGGAAGTTTCCATGCAGCGGGACATTGAACAATGGAAAGATAAAAAGGCCTTTACCGATGAAGAGCGTCATGTCGTTAAGCGCGTTCTCGGATTCTTTGCCACTGCCGAAACATTAATCGGAAACAACTTGGTTTTAGCGATCTACCGTATTATCGACAATCCGGAATGTCGTCAATATCTTCTTCGTCAGGCCTTTGAAGAAGCCATCCACGTTCATACATTTCAATACATCGTGCAATCTTTATCTCTGGATGAGGGTGAGATGTTCAACATGTACCGTGAAGTCGAAACGATCTATGACAAAGATGAACACGCTATGAGTTGTACTAATAGTGTTCTGGATCCAAACTTGGATACAAAAACAAAAGAAGGTTTGCAGAAATTTGTCAAAAATCTGGTCGGTCTGTATGTTATTACCGAAGGTATTTTCTTTTACGGCGGATTTGTCACCATGTTATCGTTCGGACGCCAAAACCGTCTTCCCGGAACATGTGAACAAATCCAATACATTCTTCGGGATGAAAGCATTCACATGAATTTCGGTATCGAGCTGATCAAGGCTATCATTGAAGAAAATCCGGAAATTTGGGATCAGCCCTTCCAGGAAGAAATGATTGAATTTATCAAAAGCGCTGTTAAACTGGAAGAAGCTTACTGCGATGAGTGCCTGCCGAACGGTATTCTGGGCCTCAATACAGAACTACTTCACCAATACATCCGCTATATCGCGGATCGCCGTTTTGCCCGATTAGATCTGCCTCAACAGTACGGCCAGGACGAAAATCCATTTCCCTGGATGAGCGAGGTTATAGACTTGAAGAAGGAGAAAAACTTCTTCGAGACACGCGTCACCGAGTATCAAACCGGCGGCGCTTTAGAATGGTAAATTTCCACGGGAAGTTTGCCAACGTTATATGGGATAAGCCTCCGGGAAACCGGGGGCTTTCTCATTTATTCTCCCCTTGATTAAATCTACATGGAATCGTATACTACCTTCTAAATAAAAACACCTAATGTTATT
>JAGQKQ010000247.1 GCA_020430005.1 Candidatus Omnitrophota bacterium | reverse complement strand
GTTTTTTGACCGGATCAATAAAAAGACTGACTTCAATGTCTCTGTCCTGTAAAGTTTTCACAACCCGTTCAATCTTTTTGGGACTTCGCGCAACGTCCAAACCACCTTCGGTTGTGACTTCCTGACGGCGCTCCGGAACCAAAGTCGCCTGATCAGGTCTCACACGACAGGCTACTTGCACAACATCCCTGGCAAGAGACATTTCCAGATTGAATCGTGCCCGCACGATCGCTTTTTTTAAATTCTTAACGTCGCGATCATTGATATGCCGTCGGTCTTCTCTTAAATGGGCGACAATACTGTTGGCGCCGGCCTTTTCACAAATCAGAGCGGCTCGAATGGGATCAGGATCAAATTCTAAACGGGCTTGTCGCAATGTCGCGATGTGATCGATATTAACACCTAGCTTTGCCATTTCTTAATCAATTCTCCGTTCACATAAATCCAGGTGATAATGGCCAGCCCCAATGCGATCAATTTTAAAAGCAGATTATTTGTTAATATTTTTTTCATTTTTTCTTCGGTTGTTTATTAGGAACTAATAGACTTTTTAAGATATTCACCAATCGTTCTTTATTGACCACCGGAATAAAACGTCCATCGCTGGCCACTGAAATTTCTCCGGTTTCCTCCGAGACCATGACGACAATACTGTCGGTTTGCTCTGTTATTCCCAAAGCGGCACGGTGACGTGTTCCAATAATTTTGCTGAAGTTAGGATTGTCCGACAATGGAAATAAACATGACGCGGCCAGAATACGGTCACCACGGGTAATCACCCCTCCGTCATGCAACGGTGTTTGCGGTGTAAAAATAGTTTGTAATATTTCCGCAGAGATTTTTCCGTCAATCGCCACACCGCTCTCAATATATGTGCTCAATTTTGTGTCCCGTTCGAGGGCGATTAGACAACCGATTTTCTGACGGGATAACTTATAAGCAGCCGCTGTGATTTCTTCAATCACCGCCAGAATTTCTGATTCTTCCAGCCCGATACTGAACAAATGCTGCTGGCCCAGACGGGCCAATCCCTGACGGAGCTCCTGCTGAAAAATAATCAAAACTGCGATAATCGAAATCGCGAAGAACTTCGTTAACAGCCAATTTAACGTATCAAATCCGAGAATTTGCGCCAGTAAGAAGGCGCCTAAAAGATAGGCAATTCCTTTTAATACCTGAAAAGCGCGTGTACCATAAAAGAAAACAAGAATTTTATAGAAAACAATCCAGAGGATTAAGATTTCGAGTGTCGGTTTAACAATATTCCAAATGATGTACAGCGACATATTTAATTACGGGTTTTTAATTTTTATTAAGAATCGCGTCGGTTATTAACGCCGTCTGTTTCATTTCCTTAACATCATGAACACGGACAATATGCGCTCCCCTTAAAATACTCGCACACACCGTCGAAATCGTTCCTGTCAAACGCCTGGACGCATCTGTTTGATTCAGTACTTTGCCAATAAATGATTTTCGGGAGGTTCCCATTAACAGAGGTTTTTTCAAACTATTAAAAGCACTTAAACGATTGATAATTTGCAAATTATCCTCGACCGTTTTTCCAAAACCAATTCCTGGATCTATTATGATTCTATCTGAATTAATGCCGATTTCCAAGCATTTTTCTATCGCAATTCCCAGGGATTCCCGGATTTCTCCGATCAAATCAGCATAGTCGATATTTTTTTGCATTGTTCGCGGCGTGCCTTTTATATGCATTAACACAACCGCCGCGTTATAACGTTTTACCATTTTCAACAATGCGGTATCCGGTGGATTACCCATAATATTGTTGACGATGACAGCCCCGGCATCTAACGCATGCTTGGCGACCTCTGTTTTATACGTATCGACCGAAATCGGAACAGCTATTTTTTTGGATAATCGGGTAATTAACGGTACAACCCGTTTTATTTCGTCCTTCACAGACACTCGCCGTGCCCCGGGACGGGTCGATTCTCCGCCGATATCCAGAATGTCCGCTCCGTCACGAACCATCCGACGGGCTTTGCGTTCGGCCGAGGTAATGGTTTTATCTACGGAGGATTGAAGGCATCCGTCCTGACTGAAAGAGTCCGGTGTAACATTAATAATGCCCATAATCTTTGTTTGATCGCCAAGATCAAGAACGAAATCACCTAAGTGCAGTGTATATTTGCGGCGGGTTTGATCTTTCACAGAATGTCAGTTATAGAGTTTCAGAACGCATTTTTATTTAATACTTATGTGGATCAAAATTTTAAGCGGTCGCGCTGTCGCCGTTATCCGTTGCACCCTGATCAGTAGAATCATCCGCCTCCTCCTCACGGCTCGGCTCCGGCGGCAAACCCAACAATTCCCGGGTTTCATCAACGTCCATCACTTCTTTTTCGACCAAGGCAATTGCCAGACGATCCAGATGATCCCGATGCTCCGTCAGCAACTTTCTGGCCCGCTGATACGCTTCATCAACCAGTTTACGGATTTCCTCATCAATGAGTTTAGCCGTATGTCCGCTGTATTCTTTATGGGACATCAGATCACGGCCGAGAAAAGCGCCTCCTCTAGGTTCTTCATAAGCCAGCGTGCCTAGTTCTTCACTCATTCCGTATTTACAAACCATTGAGCGGGCAATTTGGGCGACTCTTTGAAGATCATTGGAAACTCCGGTTGTTGTATCTCCATATTTGATCTGTTCGGCAACCAAGCCTCCCAACATCACAACCATCATTCCCTTCAAATCCTTCTTATTAAAATAATATTTATCTTCCGTAGGGGGTGTCAGCGTATATCCACCCGCCATTCCCCGTGGAATAATGGAAACTTTAGTGAATGTGTCTACCTCATCGAGATAAAGTGATAAGAGCGCGTGTCCGGCTTCATGATAGGCCGTACTTTCTTTTTCCTTTTTCGAAACCTTGCGGCTTTTCTTTTCCGGCCCCATGGTAACCCGTTCCAC
>JAGQKQ010000246.1 GCA_020430005.1 Candidatus Omnitrophota bacterium | reverse complement strand
GATACCGTTGATACCGGCGGTAAAAAGAACAAATGTAACTCAACCTCTTCCTTGTTCAGGATAACCTCGGAAATGAGCTGATAAAGAAAATCCTTCTTTCCCGCAAAATCCAGATGCTTCCAACGGCTTCTGAAATTCTTAAGCGAATCATACACCGCATCAAAACTCAAAGCCTCAACGTTTATGTCGTTGATGGCCACTTCTACTTCATCCAAACGCTTAGATAACCGCTCATTTTCAGCGTTTAGTTCCCTTATTCTGTCCTTATATGTCGTTTTGTCAATTGTATTATCTTCTAAATGCTCAAGTAAGCTCTTTTTCTTATCTTTTATCTGAATTGCTCTTTTTTCAAGTTTGGACTTTTCTTTGGCTAAAGGTCTTTCCTGATTCCGGGTCTGTTTGTTAAATTCGTCCAGGGCTTCCTGAATCTGTATCTGATAATCCTGACTATCAACGAGAGCCAAAACCTTTTCAATCACGATATCCTCCAAGACTTCCTTCCTGACAGATACTATCGAACACTTGTTTGTGCCCTTGGTGGAAGGCGTATGGCATTTGTAATAGGAATATGACACCTGTTTTCCGTTACGTTTCATTCTCTGGGAAACACCGCATACCGCCCCTCCGCAAATGCCGCATCTGACCAGCCCGGATAATAAATAATCTGACGCCTTTCTTCTGGGCCTCTTTTTCTGCTTGTTCAGCAGGTTTTGTACCCTGCCGAAAGTTTCATTGTCTATAATAGGTTCGTGTTGTCCTTCAGCAACAATCCATTCTTCCGGCGGACGTACTTTTAACTTACCTGAACTCTTGGAAGAAATGCGCTTGTTATAACAGACCTTACCGATATACGTCGGATTTTGCAGGATGCGGCTGACAGTAACCGTAGACCAATCCGCATTCTGTCTGGTCTTATTCCCCTTTTCATTTAACCACTGGGCAACACCCCGGATGGATTCCATCTCCATATATTTGCTAAAAATTTGTTTAACAACCTCCTGCTCGGCGGGATTGATATACGCTTTTTTCTTCTCCGGGGCCAGCTTAACCGCCTTTTTCTCGGCCTGCTCTTTTGTCAAACCCGACTTCACAAACTGCCTGATGAGCTGGGTCTGAACCATATAACCGTACGCAACCATGCCGCAGTTCCAAATGCCTTTCTTGGCCCTGAACCGCATACTTTCGCCAACCCGGTCACTAATCATTTCCCTTTCTATCTGGGCAAACTCTCCCATCATCCTTAAAAAGCCTCTTCCCATTGCGCTGGATGTATCAAACGGCTGGGTAAGCGATTTAAACACGACATTGTATTCCTCAAAGAGTTCCAGCAGATCAATCAAATCTTTAATACTGCGGGTAATACGGTCAAGCTTCGTGACAACCACCAGTCCGATTTTATCCTTTCTGATGTCCTCTATCAAACGGGTCATGGCAGGCCGATTGGTATCTTTGGCCGAAAACCCGGAATCCTCATACAGTCCGGCCTTTAACCCGTTCTCTTTAGCGTACTCTTTGAGGGTCGTTTTTTGATGTTCGATGCTCTCGCCCTTCTCAGCCTGCATTTCCGTAGAAACACGGCAATAAAGGGCGGTTTTTCTTGATTTCATCATATTCTTATCTGATATTTGTGTTTTGATAATATTTTGATTATACATATTTAATGTAACAATTCAACACATTAATACTTCCCTTTTTGAGCCTCCCGAATTGCGCTTGAAACCAAAATAGCGACAAGTCGTGATCTTCGCCTGATCCATTCTTTTTTGGATACGGGCGACACCAGCCTCACTTTAACTTCAAATTGTCCGGATTTCTTAATCATACGTTCATACACCACCCCCTTTGCGTTCTCATCACATGCCTGCCCTTTTCCGTTCCGTTAAAATTCTTCGCGCCTTTCCTTCCGCTTTGTCGTGTGCATAAGCACGATTAAATTCCTCCAAGGCAATAAAACTAAAGTACAAATCCGTTGCCTTGAGCTTCCCGCCTTTCACCAGTTCATTCTCAATTTTGACCAGCTTGTCCCTGATTTGCTCTGTCTCGCAGATATACACCACATTCCGATCCTTAACGTCTTTTCGTTTTGCATAAAACTGGAAAATCTTCCCGTACCTGCCCGGAGCCTTTAAGGACCGTTCATACTCCAAAAAGTACTTCTGACGACTGCCGTCTTTCCGCTGTCTCCAAAATATTGCATCCGGCACCTTATGAGTCGTTAGCCCATCTTTCTTATGTACTGGTAATGACCTGATATATTCCTCACTCCACCAATCCACCACATTGATCTTGTCCGCCTTTTCCAATATCGTCCTTAATTTATTGATCTTCAAAGAATGAGGGACCTTAGATAACAACTTTTCACCCCGCACCTTAAACCTAGGTATATCTGGATAATAAACCCTTAACCGTTCAAACAAATCCTTCTCCGCAATAAACCAAATTCCAAACCTGATACCGCCATATCGCTGTTGTGTAACTCCCCCTCTGAACAAAGCAATCCTGACCGTATTCGGATCAGTCCATAGACCAAAATAGTCCATAACATCCCAAACAGTGACCACGCCTTGATCCGCTACATACCGTAAAATCTTAAATTTAATAGGTACAAATCTCATTCCATTTTCCCTGTCTTGAATCTCCTTATCCCAATGCCATAGGGTCGTTCAAGACCACCATCTCTCCTAACCATTTATGGTAGAGAGAGGGTGGTCTTGAACAATCAAGCAGCGCAAGCTGATTGATTCCCTCTGGCATTGTTGTACTTAGGAGATTCCTGTTGTACGTTTTCGGTACGGATTTGTACAATTCTTGTACATCCTCCGTACACCCATAAAAAAAGACACATTCGCGGTTGCGCCACAAATATGCCTTAATTGATCCCTTTAATTCACTGATTGATCAGATCAGCCGGCCAAATCTAATTGTTAAATTTATAATCCCCT
>JAGQKQ010000245.1 GCA_020430005.1 Candidatus Omnitrophota bacterium | reverse complement strand
AATAAAAGTTGTTGTCCGGTTTGACCACGCGCATAAAATGTTCGCGATACCTGGGCCCCGCCGAAAGAACGATTATCCAGATATCCGGAATATTCCCGGGCAAACGGCACGCCCTGCGCGACACATTGATCAATGATGTTATTACTCACTTCAGCCAACCGATAAACATTGGCTTCACGGGAACGGAAATCCCCCCCCTTAATCGTGTCATAAAAGAGGCGATAAATACTGTCGCCGTCATTCGGATAGTTTTTGGCGGCATTGATTCCCCCTTGCGCGGCGATACTGTGCGCCCTACGAGGAGAATCCTGGATACAGAATACTTTTACATTATAGCCGAGCTCGGCCAGAGAAGCCGCCGCCGAACTGCCGGCCAGTCCTGTTCCAACTACAATAACTTCATATTTTCGTTTATTAGCCGGATTGACCAGTTTGATTTTCCGTTTGTGGTTAGTCCACTTGTCCTTTAATGGTCCTTCCGGAATTTTAGAATCTAACATAATAACCTTTGAATAAACGTTTTAATTATTTTGCCAGGCCCGTCACTGTCGCGTGAAAGTACGCATACATCGGGATAGCGCTGAACATGACGCAAATAAATAATGCCAGTCCATCACTTAGATTTTTTGCAAATGGTGTGATTTGTTCGCCATGAAGACCGAATGTCTGAAAAATACTCTGAATACCATGACTCAAATGTAATGATAAGGCCATCATAGCAATGACGTATAAAACACTGTGAATCGGATTGCTAAAGGCATTATACACCACACCATACAGGCCCAGATCAGTACCGTTTAGAGTTGCGTTAACCCCATGATGCTCGGCAAATGTAAAATCAATCAGATGCCAGATAATATAAGCTAATAAAATCGTTCCCGTGAATGGCATCAGTCTTGTCGCCAAAGAACGTTTTCCGACCGGTTTATAGGTACTATACTTATTTTGTCTGGCTTTGATGTTTTCCCACACCAGTGTATATGTTGTGCACATATGAACTAAGAAGATAATCAGAAGCCCCGCCTCGGCGACATTTAATGCCGGACGAAGATGAGCTAATTTTTTGGCATAAGCATTAAAAACATCAGGGCCAAGAAAAAACGTTAAGTTTCCAATCAAGTGGGCGACGACGAACAGAACAAGAAATATTCCTGTTGTGGCGACGACCTGTTTTCGTCCGATAGAAGATTTAAAATATGCTGAAATAGAATTCATAGTTTTTATTTTTCAGTAAAAGTGATTTTAAAAAAATTATAACATAGCCGGAAACGAATTCAATAAGAAAGACATCTATTCCTGAAAAAAGATTCGGTAGATTGCGCCGGCATGGTCATCGGACACAAGCAGTGAACCGTCCGGCATATTGAGAACATCGACAGGACGGCCCCACACCTCCTCTCCCTGATTCCATCCCTGTGCAAATGTTGTGTAACTCGCAGGGGTGTTATTTTCCAGCGTAACCAGAGAAATACGATATCCGATCTTTTTGGATCTGTTCCAGGAGCCGTGTTCAGCGATAAAAATTTGGTTTTTATATTTTGCCGGAAACATATCGCCGGTATAAAAACGCATTCCCAAAGCGGCTACATGCGGGCCAAGCTCCTGAGCGGCGGGGACAAATTCGTTGCAAGAAGTGTATTTGCCATATTTGGGATCTTCAATGTCCCGGCCATGACAATAGGGAAAACCGAAATGCATATCTTTTACGGGAGCATGATTTAATTCGTCAGGTGGAATATCGTCGCCCATCATATCCCGTCCATTATCGGTAAACCATAAATCGCCAGTGTCGGGATGCCAATCAAAACCGACGGTATTACGGATGCCTTTGGCAAAAATTTCCTGACTATTTCCGTTGGGATCCATCCGGGTGATAGTCGCGTAATTTGTTTTTGGTTTATCACAAACATTACACGGGGCGCCGATGGGAACATACAGCTTTCCATCGGGACCAAACCGGATAAATTTCCATCCGTGCCAGCGATCATGCGGGAGGCTCTGATTGACAATATGCGGTTCCAATTCCGGATCTCCGAGATGGTTTTCAATATCATCAAAACGTAAAATACGATGGATTTCCGCGACATACAAGTCGCCATCTTTAAACGCGACGCCATTGGGCATCGTTAAATCCTGGGCAATTACAAAACGCTGATCGGCTTTATAATCGCCGTCTAAATCTACCAGGGCATAGACCTTTCCTTCTGTCCGTGTTCCGACAAAAACAGTTCCTTTTTCCCCCAAGGCCAAGGAACGGGCATTAGGAACGGTATTGCTGAAAATTTCGATATGGAAACCTTCCGGTAACTGAATGAGTTGTAATGGCAATTTGGCCGCCTGTCCAACGGACATCGTTATGCAGATGAGAAAAATATTGAGTGATAGAATTCGTAAGAGTTTTTTCGTCATTATTCGCTTTCCAAAAAATTATGAACACGTTGAAAGAAGCTGTCGGTGTCTTCGATAACCTCCAGAGCAATGTTATAACAATTTAAACGAACCGGAGTATTATTGATGACAATAATTCGTCCGCTGGCGTATTCCGGCAGTGACGCCGCCGGAAAGACAGTACAGGATGTGCCTAGAACGAAGAACAAATCAACGGAAGCCGCTAACTCGGCTGCTTCCTGCATGTATTTGACACTTTCGCCAAAAAAAACAACGTCCGGCTTGATAACACCGTTACAAAAACAAAACGGAACATCCTGTTCTTGTAGAACCTCTTTTAAATGTTCGTAGGAATATTCCCGTTTGCATTTTAAACAATGACTGCGCCAAAAACTGCCGTGGACTTCAAATACATTTTGAGAACCGGCCCGTTGATGTAAGGAATCAATGTTTTGAGTAATAACCCCTCTCAGTTTTCCACTGTTTTCCAGTTGGGCTAAAAATGTGTGTGTGAACGTCGGCTTTAATGATTCCTCCAGATGAATAAAATCCCTGGCAAAATCAA
>JAGQKQ010000244.1 GCA_020430005.1 Candidatus Omnitrophota bacterium | reverse complement strand
GTTATTTTGACGATTGTATTAACTCTATTTTGCGCGCCGGCATTCGCTTTTCTTTATGAGGTCGTTATTCCGACCGATGAAGAAATTGCCGCTATGGCCGATGACAAAATACTCGATTATTACATCAGTGTTTTGATTGAACGCAAAGCCGCTGAAACATTTCACGGCAAGGCCGGCTTTACTCCCAAAGAATATAATAAATTCAAAGAACTTCTTGGGTTAATTGTCGTTTTGCGGCAAGAAATGTTAAAACGTGAAATTGATGTCCCGCCAGTCGAGGAATGGCTTCGTTAGATCCCCCGGATAAACTTCATTAACTTTGATAATAGAATGAGACTTTTATGGAGACAGAAACTGTACAGAAACAGAAAGAGAAATTACAGCAACTACTGATTAAGGACGCTTATTTCCGGGAAAAAATTACATTATCATCCGGAAAAGAAAGCGACTATTATATTGACGCCCGTCTAACGACCTTGAATCCGCAGGGGGCGTACCTTACCGCCAAAGTTATGCTTGATATGGTGAAGAATGATTCCTTTGTGGCGATCGGCGGCCCGACGCTGGGAGCAGATCCTTTAATCGGTGCTTTGGGGGTTTTGGGGCTACAAATGGGTTTGAGTTTTCAAACGTTTATTATCCGTAAGGCGGCAAAATCACATGGCAAGCAAAAACAGATTGAAGGGCCGGAATTAAAGGCCGGCAGTCATGTTATTTTAATCGATGATGTCGCGACAACGGGAAAGGCGTTCTTACAATCTTTAGATGTTCTTGAACCGATGAATATTAATGTCGTTAAAGCGATTTGCATTGTTGACCGGGGCGAAGGCGCAAAAGAGGCCCTTGCCGAACGCGGATGCGAATTGCATGCGATATTTGAAGCGTCGGATATTCACAAGCCTTAATCGGAGGAGCCAGGTTACCCGGCGTGTGAACCATATAACAAGGTATTATGAAAAAAATTATTCTCGCCTCTGGAAGTGTCCAACGTAAAAAGCTGCTTCAACAGGTCGGATTAAAATTCTCTGTCCGTACTAGCAATATCCCGGAATTAGATTCCATCACAACAACATGTTCGGCTTTGGTCAAGAAAAATGCTCTGCTGAAAGCCAGTCATATTGCCAAAACAGCGTCCCAAAGTGTTGTGATTGGAGCTGATACTGTGGTCTATGTTGGAAATAAACAGTTGATTGGAAAGCCTAAGAACTTAAAGGACGCCCGTCGGATATTGCGTATTCTATTCTCCAAACCGCAATGGATTTATACCGGTCTGGCTATTATCGATACGGAAACAGGAAAAACTGTCACCGGTTATGAAAAAACACGGGTGTTCATGCGGACATTAACGGAAGAAGAAGTCAGACACTACCATAAAAAGGTGAATCCACTGGATAAGGCGGGTGGGTTTGATATTGAAGGATGGGGCAGTGCGTTTATTCACCGGATTGAAGGGTGTTATACAAATGTGATCGGGCTGCCGGTATCGAAGCTGGCTGTCATGCTTAAGGAAGTGAATGTTCACATCTTATAAAATCGGGAGAACATTATGAAACTCTGGCGTTTTTTGTGGAATATAGTTGTGCTGTTGATTATTGCAGCGATGGCCGGATGTTCTTCAGAATTTAATTTAGCGACCCGTCAGCAGGAAACATTAATCTACGGCAGTGAAAAAGAAGTTAAAATAGGAGAAGCTGTTGATAAGCAAGTTCAGAAACAGTTTGATATTATTTACGATGTTGATTTAAATGAACGGGTTGAACGTATTTATAAGAAGTTAACGGCTGTCGCGGATCGTCAGGACATTTTATATTTCATTCGCGTGATTGATTTGAAACCGGAAGACCGTGAAGATTATGAAGATCCGGTAGTCAACGCGTTTGCGGCTCCGGGTGGATATATGTATGTTTTTAAAGATCTAATTGACTTTGCTGAATCCGACGACGAGCTGGCCGGTGTCATCGCTCATGAGATCGGGCATGTGACCGCACGGCATGGGATTAAACGTCTGCAATATTCCTATGGGGCGATGGCGTTACAGATATTATCGACACAGGCTAACGCGGAAGTGGCTCGCGGCACAAATCTGGCATTGACGTCATTATTGCTGGAATATTCTCAAAAGGACGAATTTGAAGCCGATCGTCTGGGGATTCGTTATATGAAAGCCGCCGGTTATGATCCGCAAGGTGTGGTGACATTTTTAAAGAAATTACGGACCAAACAGCAGGAAGACAAACTGCGGCAGTTCAGCTATTGGCGGACACACCCGCATCTTCCGGAAAGAATCAGTGCGGCAAATATTGAAGCCACCGGAACTATGGAATTTAAAGATTATTTAAATATTATCGGAAGTGATGATTAATATGAAAAAGATAGGATTTGCTTTATCAGTTTTGATGGTTGCTGTTATGATTCAATCCTGCGCCCAGCAGAATGAATCGGATCAAGTCTGCATTAAAGACAATTGTGTTAATGTTGAGATAGTTAGAAATGAAGAAGACCGTCGTTGGGGCTTAATGGAAAGAGATTCTCTGGAGGCCGATGCTGGTATGCTGTTTATTTTCGACCAAAGTGGTATCTATCCGTTCTGGATGAAAGACACCCTGATTCCTCTTGATATTATCTGGATGGATTACGCGCGGAACGTTGTTTATATCGCGGAGGATGTTCCACCGTGTGAAGAAGATCCGTGCCTTTCGTATAACCCGGATAAAGAAGCCTTATATGTCTTAGAGGTTAATGCGGGTTATGCGGCGGAAAAAGGGCTGCAATTAGGGGACACAGCACAATTTCAGTTGAGGACGATGGAAAATAAGAAATGAAAACCATGATTATGAACAATCGGTTGGTCCGGGTGATAGGTGTTTTGATATGCTTTATTGCTATGAGGGCTGTGATGGATAATGCCTTTGCTGAAGATCTGACTGATGAAGCCGCCCAAATTTTTGAACAGTCCAAGCAT
>JAGQKQ010000243.1 GCA_020430005.1 Candidatus Omnitrophota bacterium | reverse complement strand
TTATTTCTCTGTGTTTTGGCCGGTTTCGGCTTTGAATATGTCTTTTTCACAGAACAGTCAGGGGAAGGGGAACAGCGCCGGAAAAATATTATGACGGCCATGGTCATTTATTTTGGTCTCATGACATTTTTGTTTGGGTATTGTCTTATCAATCCGGCCCAAACATATCGCGTGGCGGTGGCCGCGGCGGATCTGGTGACCAGGCATTTTATTTATATTCCATCAGAACGTAGTGTAGGGTTAGGGGTGCTTAACGGTGTATTGTCTAGTTTTTTATTGATGGTCATGGGGGCGATCGCCCTCAATGATAAAGTTAAAAAACGCGTAAGACTGGTTGTGCTTGGCTTTTTGGTTTTACAGACATGCCATATGACGGTTTATTATGCTCAGCAATTGACAGATCGAACAACCTCCGTACCTGATCAATTGCGTAACGTTCTAAGTTTTCGTGAAATGCCGTTTGCCGAACAAAGACAGGAATTCGTTGATAATGAACGCTCAAAACTTCTTTTTCTTTTAAACAATACAGGAATGATTTATTGGTCAACCCATTCATTGTTGTTTCTCGACCAGGTGCATAACCATTTCCGAACGGATCATTGGTTGAAACCGCTGGATCAATATATGCGGGCCTATTGGGGGCATTCTCTTGAAAAAACGGACGATGATTTTCAAGGGCTGAATGTTTACAGGCATTTAACCTTTCCGCTGGAACATCCGGCTTCCGGTAAAATCGCGGGCTTTACCGAATCTAAATTACAGTTTTTTACCAAAGCGTTTTTTGCAAATTCTCCGGAGGAAGCTGCCGGACAAATAACGGATGCTGATTATCACGGGGATGTATTAATCCTTTCGAACTCTGAAGGCAATACGCAACAACTTCCCGTGATGACATCCCGGGCAGAGTTGGCGGAAGATGGCCGGTTAAAGATTCCTTATAAGATTGAATCGTTTAGTGCGAATCAGCTGACGGTAACTGTTGATGTCCCAGAAAATCAGCCGGGTCCGGTATGGATGTTGTATAGCGATGTCTGGCATTCCGGCTGGCGGGCTGAGATCAATGGACAGCCGGTTTCCGTGTATCAGGCTAACCTGGCGTATAAAGCCGTTTCTTTATTAAAGGGAAAAAACACAGTCCGGTTTTTCTTCTCGTCAAAGTTAGCTACCATTATTCAGACTGTGATACAATGGAACTCCTTATTATGGTTAATTCTGATTTTGGTTTTGCTGAATAAATCCCTATTTTCTTGTCAAAAGATTACCAGTTTAAAATAGAAAGGTTCTCTGATTTATGGTTAAGAAATACCGTTTAATTAAACTTACTCAAAAAGTTATTTCTATTGATTCGCAAAATCCTCCCGGAAAAGAATTAAAACTCGCGCAGTTTATTGAACAAGATATGCGTTCATTAGGGCTTGAGGTGAAAACGTATACGTACGCGAAAGGCCGTCCGAATATTGTGGCGACGCTGAAAGGTTCTTATCCGCGCGCTAAAGCGAAAAAGGAAGCTATTCTTTTAACGCCGCATTTTGATACAGTCCCGGTGGGACGGGGATGGTCGTTTGATCCGTTCGGCGGAGAGATATCCAAAGGAAAATTGTACGGACGGGGCGCGACCGATGATAAGGGGAATCTGGCCAGTTGTATGGAGGTGATGCGCTCATTAGTGGAAGATAAGGTGTCGTTGAAAAAGGATGTTATTATGGCGGCCACGGTAGACGAAGAGACCGGTAGTCATTACGGCATTATTCCGTTACTGGAAAAAAAAGTGTTACAGCCGAAATTGGCTTTGGTCATGGACTCCACCGAGTTTGACGCGGTTGTGGCCCAAAAAGGATTGATTCACGGGCGTATTCAGATTTTCGGTAAAAAGGCACACGGCGCTTATAACTGGCGCGGCATAGACGCGATTGATATTGCGACACGGGTTATTCAACGGTTAAACAAACTCAAGTATCCTTATAAGAAACATAAACTGCTTCATCCGCCGACAATGAATATCGGCGTTATTCATGGCGGGGATAAAGTGAATATGGTTTGTGATTTTGTGGAGTTCAGTTTCGATACACGTTTTTTGCCCGGGACAACGCATACGGAAGTTCTGCGGCGTATCCGCGCGGAAATCCAAAAAGAAACCAAGAAATTTAAGATTGAAATCGATGATATTCAACAGCCTTATGAAGTCCGGGCGAATCATCCTTTTGTGCAAACCTATTTGAAACAATGCCGCCGCTTAAAGTGCAAGGCGGAGGTGAAGGGGAGCGAAGGGGCAACGGTTATCACCTTTTTCAAAAAACATAACATCATTGCGTTTGCGACCGGTTTCGGCGCGCATGAAACGGCGCATACAACAGATGAATATATTTATGTGAAATCGTTGTATAGCGGCACAAAAGTTCTGGAAGAATATATTAAGGAATATGACGGACTAGAGGCTAGTGCCTAGTGCTTAGTTCTCAGGAAAACAATATGATAAGAGTGGTGTTAATGGCGGGGGTGGTGTTTATGCTGTCGCAGGGAGTTGTCTCGGCTGAACAGCAATCGCCGTTTACGAAGGGCGAAACAATCACCTATGATATTAAGAAACTGGGTGTAACAGTCGGAAAGATGGTTCTGACCTATAAAGGTTTTGTTGTGCTGGATGACCGGGAGTTAGAGCTTGTGATCTTTGAGGCATCCGCCTTAAATTTTGATGATACGGAACAGATTTATCTTGATCCCGAAACATTCCGGCCTGTGGTGGTGAAGCGGGAGGTGAATCTTTGGGGAAAGAAAGAGCTGATTGAAGAACGGTATGCCCGGGATTCCGGAAAAGTGACTGTGATCAAGCGGGTGGATGGTACGGAAACAACCCAGATTATCGAAAAAGCCGCCCCTTTGGACAATATTTACGGATTTTTGTATTTTTATCGAAAAAAGGGGGATTTCCGTGTGGGAGAAAATATGGATTTATGTTTGCCCACAAAGGATATTCAGATTAAACTTTTAAGAAAAGAGTTTGTTAAGGCGAGAAAAAAAAAAAAGGCGGCCT
>JAGQKQ010000242.1 GCA_020430005.1 Candidatus Omnitrophota bacterium | reverse complement strand
ATGCACGGTTAGTCATAAATACGGCAAAAGAATTAATGAATGGCGTAAACCCGACTTTACTCAATCCCGCGGCCATACCGACCATATCCTGCTCGGCAATACCGACACTGTAAAACCTGTCGGGAAATTCGTTTTTAAAATATTCCGCTCTCGTTGCGTCTTCTAAATCTGCGGAGACAACCACAACCTTTTCATTGGCCTTACCGATTTCAACTAATTCTTTACCAAAACCGTCCCGTGTAGGAATCCTGTCTGACATCATTTTCTCCTCAACGATGTGTCATCCCTGCGGAGGCAGGGATCCAGAAATAACAATAATTTAAAATGGATTCCCGCCTACGCGGGAATGACAGTATGTTTGTTTACTCAATTATTTCTCTTCCAGTTCCGCCAACGCGTCCTGAAGTTGTTCATCGTTTGGCGCTTTTCCGTGCCAATTCCGTTCGCCTTCCATAAAGGACACACCTTTTCCTTTAATAGTATGCGCGATAATAACATAAGGCTTACCTTTGACATTATCAAAATCGTCCAACGCCTTGATTAACTGTTTAAAGTTATGTCCAATCACTTCCACCGGATGCCAGCCGAAGCTTTTCCATTTCTCAGCCAACGGTTCAAGATTTTTGATATCATTCGTCGGGCCGTTCTCTTGAACTTTATTGTAATCCACAATCGCACAGACATTATCCAGTTTAAAATGTGCTGCGGTCATAGCCGCTTCCCAAACAGAACCTTCCTGGATTTCCCCGTCACCCATTAGACAATAGACATTGAAACTTTTATTCAGCTTCTTGGCTCCCATGGCCATACCGTTGGCAACGGATAATCCATGTCCCAAAGAGCCTGTATTAAACTCAACGCCCGGAACCTTAGTATGAACGTGGCCCTGTAAAATACTGCCGAATTTACGGAATTTCTTTAACTCTTCTTTATCGAAATAAGCATTATTTGCCAAAACCGTATAAACACCCGGTGTAATATGTCCTTTGGAAATAATCAAACGATCCCGATCTTCCCATTGGGGATCGTCTGGTTTGTGGTTCATTTTATACTGATAAAGACTGGTCAGAATTTCCACCGCGGAAAGGGATCCGCCGGGATGGCCGCTGCCTGCGGCATTAAGCATATTTAAAATATCTTTGCGGTACTGGTTGGCTTTCGTGCGTAGGTCGTCAAGATCGATTTCTTTATTGGTCATATTCTATTCCTAAAATTATGTTATTAATATAGTAATACGGTGAGTTATAAAATTCAAAGTGCAAAATTCAGCCGCTTCAAAATAAACACTTTAACTTTGGCATTACCGCTAAGCACGCCTTCTTATAAAAACTTATTATTATAGTTTCACACACATTATCATCAATTATCATATTTTGTCAAACTTTTTAACAGGATTTCCCAATAAACCTGCCTGAACAGTTTTTTGTAACCGGCTAACGCTATTTTTTGTCAAAAATCGCAAAATATTCATTTATTTCTTATTTCATTTTTCTTTAAAAATGTATATAAATGTCAGTATTTAACAGACTTAGCCAATTGACGTAATTCCTCTCCAGCCTATTATGATAAAACCAAATAAAGATAAACTAATAACAAGAGGAGTTAGTATGAAAAAATGGATTCTAATCTTATTAATTTTATTAGGAAACACAGAAATTCTTAGTGCCGATGTTATTGATGACAATGAAGCCTTAATGGCCTTTCGTATGTCAGAAATTCACGGTCTGACATTGCAAAAAATGAAAGACGGTATTATAGACGCTTTTTTTGATGAAAGTGGAATTTCAGACGGCTCAACGAATGAACTTTACGGTGAAAGAGCCCGCCTTTTACTGAATCTTGAAGGAACCGATGGAGCAACCTCTACAACAAATTCCGGCTCCAATCAGGGAAGCATAACATTTGGCGGAAATGCCCAAATAGATGACGCCCAGCAAAAATTTGGCAGCACCTCTCTTTATTTAGATGGATCAAATAGTTTTCTGAGCATCCCGGACAGCTCCGATTGGGATGTGGGAAGCAACAGCACTAACAATTGGACAGTTGAACTCTGGGTAAGACATACAGACTATTCAGGAGATGAAGTTTATATCCAACAGTATGAAGACTCAACTCATCGATGGTCTTTACAACACGCCAATGGCGACGGATTACGATTCTTTTTATACTCATCCAGCTTAGTTGTCAATATGCAATCTGTTGGAGAAATTGAAGACAGCAATTGGCATCATGTGGCTATGTGTAAAGTAGGTAACAAATACGGACTTTATAAGGATGGACAACAGATACATTATGAACAAGAATCCGGCACTATTGATTTAAGCGGACCACTTTATATCGGTAAAAGAGCCGATAATCTCCAATACTTTGATGGCCACATAGATGATATACGAATTATTCAAAGTAATGTATATGGAGCTAATCCCAGTTCGGATTTGTCTGATGAAATTGACCTTCCGACAGCTGCCCTTTCCCCCGACTCAACAGAAAATATAAGCTACTATACTCTCGATAATAAAACAAGTGATATGAATTTAGTTTCAGAAACATTTACGGCGGAAAGTACCACAACGGAAGCTGAGATATTCATTTTCCTGGAAGATACTGATTCAGTAACGGTAGGGACAGATTTAAAAGCCTATGTTACTAGAGCAGGAACCTTATCCAGTGCAATTACACTCAACGATCTTGGTGTCTACGAAGGTGATAAAAGAATTATCAATGGAACCATTGATATATCTTCATTGGGTTCGGGATCAACCGAAGACCTAACCTACAAATTAGAAGCCCTGAATGATGTTGATATGAAAATTCATGGTGTAGGCCTCTTTTGGAAATAATATTCACTTTTAAAGACGCGCACTTGTTCTTTTCAGTGCGCGTCTTATCAAAGCTTCCCGAACCAATCTTGCATATAAGTGCTAACAAAGATCTTCTTCGTATCCACAAAATCGCTTTACACATACTTTTTTCTTTGCTATAACTATTGCTCATCCGAAACAAAAAAAGCTTTCCGGGCCATTAGCTCATCTGGTAGAGC
>JAGQKQ010000241.1 GCA_020430005.1 Candidatus Omnitrophota bacterium | reverse complement strand
TCCTGATTCTGAGAAAAGTTCTATTAGCCACGCTATTACCTTGTCACATCCTATTGGTTATAAAAAAATTTATCGAAACAAAGATTTCTTTGGTTATGGCGTGAATGGAACGCCGGCCGATTGCGTGAAACTTGCGTTTGATGTTCTTTTACAGAAAAAGCCTGACGTGGTTGTTTCGGGAATTAATTTAGGATGTAACGATGGTTGCAGTGTTTTTTATTCAGGAACAGTGGCCGGCGCGCGTGAAGCGGCATTAATGGGAATTCCGGCTATTGCTGTTTCATTAAATGCCTTTCAGGAGCCTGTTTTTGAACCGGCTGCCAAGTACACGGCGAATTTACTCAAGCAACTTTCCGATCTTAAAATGCCGAAAGGAACATTTTTAAATGTGAATGTTCCGAATACAAAGATTAAAGGCATCAAATTTGTCCGGCAGTGTACGATTCCTATTCATGGAACATTTAAGAAGACTTATAATCCGACTGGAAAAGCCTATTACTGGTTAACAGGAAAGAAACCTAAGCATCGAAAAAATACTGAATTTGACACGTATGCGTTAAATAGCGATTATGTTACGGTTGTTCCGATTAAAAGTGATGTAACAGACGATACATTCTTAGAACAACTCCAAAACCTGGACTCATAGTGTTAATTTCAAATAAAGAAATTCTTGATTCACAGATTTTATTGGTTGATGATTCTGAATTAAGTGTCACACTGCTTTTTGATATGTTCACAAAAGCGGGTTACCGCAATATTACCTCCGAAACAGATTCCAGGAAGGTAGCTAAGCTGTACAAAGAGCTTCACCCGGATCTGCTGGTTCTGGATTTAAATATGCCGCATATGAACGGTTTTGAGGTTATGGCTCAGATTCAGGAGATTGAGGGAGATAACTACTCCCCGATTATCGTCATTTCGGAAGAAGAAAGCAGCGAAGCCAAATTTAAAGCCCTGGAAAGCGGGGCCAAAGATTTTATGAACAAACCGTATGATCGGATTGAAGTTTTAAAACGGATACGGAATCTAATTGAAGTACGATTATTAAACAAAAAAGTCCGTAACCAAAATAAAGTTTTGGAACAGCAGGTCAGAGAGCGAACACAGGAATTATACGAGGCTCAGATTGATGTTATTCAGCGCTTAGCCCGCGCGATTGAATATCGGGATTCAGAAACCGGGATGCATATTATCCGGATGAGTTATTACGCGCAGTGTTTGGCCCAGAAAGTCGGCCTAGACGCGAAAACATGCGACATGATTTTAATTGCGAGTACGTTGCATGATATAGGAAAAATTAGTATTCCGGATAGTATATTAAGAAAAAAGCAACATCTAACACCGGAAGAGTGGTCGATTATGAAAACGCATACGACCATTGGCGGAGAGTTGTTATCCGGAAAAAATTCAGATTTTTTGACAATGGCCAGCGAAATTGCCCTGACTCATCATGAGAAATGGAACGGCAGCGGTTATCCGAAAGGTTTAAAAGGAGAAGAAATCCCGCTGGTTGGACGAATTTGCTGTCTGGCTGATGTATTTGATGCGCTGACGACCGAAAGGCCTTACAAAAGGTCTTGGAGTGTTGAGGATGCGATTGAGGAGATTAAGAAAGGAAGCGGTACTCATTTTGATCCAAAGTTAGTTAAAGCTTTCTGCGAGATCCTGCCTCAAATTAACCAGATTAGAGAAAAGTACGTCGATCCGAAAGTTCAGACTTTCTCGACGGATGATCTGGTAAGATAACAATTTAAATATAAAGAAACACCTTTAGAAGGAGTATTAAAGATGAGAAGAAAGTGTCTATTTTCTTTGTTAGGTATATTATTTATTCATTCGCTATACATTTCATCCGCCTATAGTCAAAGCCCTGCCGCCTATGAAAAACTCAAACAGGAAAATGAACGTCTTGCCGAGGAGCTTAAAGAATTAAAAAAACAATTGTCCATCAATAAAAGCAATGAAGGAGCTCTGGAAGATCTTACCCTTCAGAAAAATTCTCTTCTCAATCAGATGGTTAATGTCCGTCAGGAGAAGGTCGCCCTTACCGAAGAGGTTAAAGATCTTAAAGACCGCTTAAATTATTGGGAAAATAATTTTGACGCTGAGTTTGAGAATGTTATCGAACCCTTTCAAAATAAAATAAAAGAGTTTGAAAAAGAACTGGAAGCTCTCAACAAAGCCGGCTCCCAAACAACCGAGAAACAGCCGAAGATTGTTAAACAAATCCTGCCCGATGTTAAAAATGATATCCGTGAACAGCAAGAGCAAATCAAGTTTCTGGAAAAGAAAATTTCCAATTTACAGGAAAAAATTCTCTCTCAGGAAGAGGAACTAACCAAAACATCCCAGAAATTAGAAAAGAAAGTTTTGGATGTTTCCTCAGAGCGCGATCGGTTGGCCGGAGTTGTTGAAACATTGCAAAAACAATCCGGAAAAACAGTATCCAAAGAATCCAAGGACATTCAAAGAGAGCTGGATGCCGCTAAGGACGAAATTCGTACTTTAAAAGATCAACTTGCCCAATCCCGTGAAAAACAGGACGCGCGCGTTGCCTCGGTTAAAGAACCGTTATTGGAAGATATTAAGTCATTAAAGGAAAAACTGCAGGAATACGAATTTACGGCGAAAAATAAAGACCGTCGTATTCTGGAGGTTAGCGGTCAAATTCGTGAGCAGAAAAGCCTGGTTGAAGAATTGGAACAGCAAAAAATACTTAATAAGCAGTTGCTTACCCAAATTGAGAAAAGCAATGATTTTTCTGATGATTTAAAGGAGCTTAATGACAAATATACAGCAGAGATTGCGGAATTGAAGAAATCCGGCAAGGCTGCAGAAAATGATGTCGTGTACTGGAAAGAGCAAGCGGAAAATTTGAAATCCGGTGATCCGGATAAACTTTCAGAATATAGAAAAAAATTGGGTGAGCTTACAGCGCTCAATACAAGAAAAGAAGAACGAATTGAAAAACAAAAAGCGGAATTGAGTGATCTTAAAGACCAAAATTCATCATTAGCAAAAGAAGTTAAAACGCTTACTCAAAAGACCAATGATTCCTTTGACAAGGA
>JAGQKQ010000240.1 GCA_020430005.1 Candidatus Omnitrophota bacterium | reverse complement strand
CAAAAATGATCAAAATAAAAAAACATATATAGGGAGCAATTATATACTAAAACACGTTTTTCATAAAGAACCTTTTAGAAAGGAAAAAATGGCGGGATTTAGGCACAAACCGTATTCTTACCTTCTTTTTTCGCTTTATATAAAAGCTTGTCCGCTTTTAAAAGAAGGTCTTTACGGTTCATATTCTTGGAAAGTTTGGCCGCGCCGATACTGACCGTTATCTTCCGTTTTAAACGCATTTCTTCAATTTTTGTTTTAATCTTTGTGGCGACTACTTTGGCATCACTTAATTTGGTTTTCGGTAAAATGACCACAAACTCATCGCCGGCGTAGCGGCACGGAATATCAACATCGCGCAAATTGGCCATTAAGGCTTTACTCAATTTCTTGAGAAGCTTGTCTCCCTCAATGTGGCCGAAATCATCATTATAGGCCTTGAATTCATCCACATCAATCATCAACAAGCACAGATCACTATAGTATCGTTTCATCCGTTTAACTTCCATATCCAAAGCACGAAGAAAATGACGATAGTTATACATCTTCGTTAGTGGATCAGTAATGCTAAGATCATTAAGCTCTTTGTATAAACGCGCGTTCTCAACCGCAATCGCGGATTGACGACCAATCATATCCAGCACTTTCAAATCCAACTCTGTAAAGGCACTGCGGCCTGCGACTTTTTTGTCCGCGACGATTAGAACACCGATAAGTTGTTCACCGGATTTCATGGGAACAGCAAGGATAGATTTTGTTTCATCAGCAATAATATTTTTCTTCGAAAAACGCCGGTCCGTTTTCACATCTTTGACCAATACAGATTTTCCTCCGTTCGCAACCATATCAACGATAGAGTCACGGATATTATTCTTTCCATTCCAGTTAACCTCTTCATCCAGTTCCACACCTTTGTATCCTTTAATGCTAAGCTCATTACTTTCTTCATTCATCAACATTAATGTGCATTTCTTGGCTTCCAGAATCCGGCTTGTTTTATCCACGATGAAGTCGATTAATTTATTAAGATTAACGATCGTGTTGATACCTTCAATAATCGTTAAAACTTGTTCCAGTTTCTTTTTCTCAAACTGTAATTTATCTTTAAGACGTCTGGCCTGCTGTTCGGCCTTTTTCTGAGCGCGGAGACGTTCCTCCTCAATTCTTGTCCGCTCTGTAATATCGCGCGTGATCCCCATAATACCGACCACGTTACCCTCGTTGTCTTTTCTCGGAATCTTGGTAGTAGACACAATGTGTTTGGAACCGTCCGGCTGAACCGTTCTTTCCAAACGGTCTATCAACGGCACCCCGGCTTTCATAACAGCTTGGTCATCTTTGGTAAATTTGTCAGCCAGCTTCTTTGGGAAAAAGTCGTAATCCGTGCGACCGACAACGTCCTCCGGTTGCAAACCAAGGCCGGCCGCGTGGGCCTTGTTGACCATGATCAGGACACCGTTTTTGTCCTTAAAATAAATCGCATCCGGCACATTGTCGACCAGTTCCTGCACTAAATTGTTCTCAAGATTGAGCAATTCTCTCATTGTATTAACCTCTATTTCTATATTAAATTATAGCACTATTAATATATAAAGAATGCTGTGGCGGGCCTAAAAAAGGAAGCGTTTTCTAGTAGGCGATAAGCCTAAAAGCTTATCGCCGATAGATCACGCGGCGCTTCTGCGCGTGATCGTAAATATGATAATCTGAAAGATTTATTGCCAAAGAGGCGTTGCGAATGTAAGCAATAATTGCCTTTTGATTATTGCAAACAGATCTTGCGAATTTTCTACGCATGATCTGCCATACAGCAACACCGATAATTAACCTAATTAAGAACTACATCTACGGTCACGCGCAGAAGCATCGCCTGACCTATTAGCAATAATCCTTTCAGGATTATTGCTTTAAAAAAAAGCGCCGCTCTCTTGCGAAAGCGGCGCTGGTTTAACCAATCTTTTTACTCAGCTGTTTTCTTAAAAACACCTAAGTATTTGGCGGCAACATCCCGTCCAGCTAGACCAAAGGCCAAAGCCAGAGCGAAGATAATACCTCCCATAAAGATGGTGTAATGGATTCCTTCAAACATTGTAAGGAATCCAACTTCTTTTAAGTAAATGACGGTCACATAAACGACAATAGCCAGTTTGCTTAATCGGGCTAAAGCGGCCGGAGCCGGCATATCTGTATTTTTTGCCGTAACAAAAATTAATACAGATACAAATTTAGCAATTAGCATACCGATGATCATCACAAGCGCACCTGTAATAACATGCGGTACATATGCTAATACTTTATCGATCAAGTCTGTAACCATTGTCAGTCCCAGATATTTAACAGTTGTAATCAACACCCCGACCATAAGAACGAGGTATGTCATACAGCTAATTAAGTCTCCAGGTTTATGTTTTATTCCACCTTTTCTTAAGAAACCGGCAACTCCTATCGTATCGGCCAACTTGTCAAAATCGATAGCTTTAAAAACTCTATCTAACAAGGTTCGCACCAGAGTGGCGGCGATACAACCGATAATAAGAATAGCCAAGGTAACAACCAAAGTGGGGATAAAACTTGTTACTCTGACCAACATTTCCTTAAAAGGTTCCAGGATTAAAGGATCGTATCTCATTTTGTCCCCTCCTTTCTCCTCAGCTCGTATATTACCGGCTGAAGTAAATTTGCCTTCACCCAACGACTACCCGTGATACCGGTAATCTGAAGGCTCAGCTCAATCTTTTTTGCGTTTAGATTGAGGCTGGGGTCATAAAAAAAATCCAGATGTCGCTATTTTGATTGAGCGTCAATCTGGATTAAAGTTAAGGTCTAGGCGCGCGTTCTGTACGCTCAATTTATCCTGTATCGTAAAACACCCTTATTCCTCCCAATAAACGTTTCCGATTTCAACCACTAAAGCATAGCATGTTTTTCAACCTTCACCTAGCTGTCACAAAAAATAAAAAGAAAGCCCTTCCTTTTTCAGAAAAACACTAATTTGATTGCTTTTTTTCCTGCTTGTTGCTATAAAACTAGAAGGAGGCCTTATTATGAAAAATGTAATATTTATATTAGTAT
>JAGQKQ010000023.1 GCA_020430005.1 Candidatus Omnitrophota bacterium | reverse complement strand
CGGGAAATGACAGTCGGGATATTAAATGAAAAAGCTCTTCCTGTCATTGAGATTTGTCCTAAAAGATGTTATTTTGATTTTACTGCCAAATATACGAAAGGGATGACGGATTACGTTGTTCCGGCCGATATTTCCGTCGTTTTATCCGAACGCTTACGGCATATAGCCGAAGATGTCCACCGGCTTGTTGGTTGTCGTATGTTATCCCGTGTTGATTTTATGGTGGATCGAAACGGCGAGCCGCTGGTTTTAGAAATCAACACCATTCCGGGGTTTACGGAAACCAGTTTGTTGCCGAAGGCCGCGGCCAACATTGGAATATCCTTTGAGAAATTATGTTTAACACTGGTTGAATCAGCTTATGCCAAGAAAAAAGAAACCGAAAATATCGCCTGTCATTCTTAAAGTCACCGGGGTCGTTATTCTTTCACTGGTCGTCGGGATTTTTATTTGTAATTTGTTATATCAGTTTTTAACAAACTCGGAATATTTTACGGTGAAAAGGATTGTTGTCGAAAAAACGCTGCGTTTTATTGATGCGGATACATTCTCCGATATTAAAGGGAAAAATATTTTCACGGTGGATTTGCCGTACTTTCAACGGAAACTTCGGTATAAATATCCGCAGATTACAGACTTGAAAGTGATCCGTCGGTTTCCCAATCAGATTGATGTTATCGCCAAGCAAAGAGATCCGGTTGCCCAGACGCAACTTAATGAAAAAATTCTAAGCCTTGATGCCAGCGGTGTTGTGCTGGCCATAACGGAAAAAGATGATAAAGATCTTCCTTTATTAAAAGGAATTGAGCTTAATCCGAGACAGGTTTCTCTGGGAATGCCTTTACGCCCGAAAGAATTTGTTTCGGGGCTGGATATTATTAAGGAATTTAACCGTAATAGCGCCTTGTCGGCCTACAAAATTAAAAGCCTGGAACTGGAAAACCCTTCGAAGATCAATCTTTTTTTATCAAACGACTTAAAAGTTATCGTCGATAAAAATGATCCTAACAAGAAAATGACGATTTTAGGAATTGTTTTAAAACAAGACAATTTGAATTTTGAAGAGATACGATATATAGATCTTCGGTTCAAAGAGCCGATTCTAGGAAAGAAATAAAAGTGACTATGTTAAACCGTATTATTACAGATAGAATTTTTTGTGGTCTTGATATCGGTGCCCAAAAAATTAAGGCCGGGGCATTAAAAGTAAATGAACAAAAGGAACTGGAGCTTATCGGACTTTATGAAAGTCCAATTTACGGATTTAATAATTGTTCGGTGACCAATCTTAGTGATTTATCAGAATGTATTCATGCCAATCTTAATGGGTTGGCGTCCAAGGCCCAGATTAAAGTTAAAGATGTCCAGTTGGGGATTGGTGGTGATTTAATCAAGTCGCGCGGGGGACAGGCGGTTATTCCGCTAGTGGACCGCGGCCATAAAGTGATTACATCCCGTGATATTAAACATGTCAATGAACAGGCCCGTCTTCTCGGGACAAAAATGGATGAAGAGATTCTCCACGACCTGCCTCAAAATTATGAAGTTGATGACGTGAATTCGGCGTTAAATCCGTTAGGCCTTTACGGACGAAAATTGGCTGTGCGGTCCATATCTATTTTAGCCGACGCAAACCGTATGCGAAATATCGTTAAGGCCGTTAATCAGGCCGGTTTTGATGTGAGTCGAACCTGTTTTAGCAGTTATGCAGCCGCCGAGGTTGCCCTTCAGGAAGAAAGCCGGCAGAGAGGATGCATTCTGATTGATCTCGGCGCCCGGTCGACCAATGTTCTTATTTTTAAAGATAATGTTCTGCAGAGTTATGAAAAGGTCGCGTTCGGTGGAGAAAATCTGACCAGGGCCATTGTTAAGAATTTAAAAATATCACCGGCTTTTGCCGAAGAAATTAAACGGTCTTATGTGGTGGCGTTGGAAAGTGAGCGCCATCAGGAGGAAGAAATTCTCGTAAAACAAGAAAATGAATACAAGCCGATCCGGCGATGCGCAATTTATGAAGCTATTCAGGAAGAGTTGGAGACTTTATTGGATCAAATTACCGCGGTTGTAGAGCGTTCAAACATGCGGGATTATTTGACGGGCGGTGTTTATGCCATTGGCGGGGGGGCGCTGCTCAGCGGATTAATGGAACGGATTGAATCTTCCGTGAACCTGCCGGTCCAGCTTGGTAAAGTGCAGATGTTATCCCACAAAAATGTTCAGAATACAGCTTTATATGCACCTGTAATAGGATTGGCCTGTGGTGCTTACAAAAATACCTTTGGATATTCCGTGGCGAGCAATGACGATGATCATTGGACGGCCCGTATTGTTAATCGTATGAAGGAATTATATCAGGAATATTTTTAATGCCGGAAATGTGTGATTATTGGGCGTGTTTTACTTCTTGCGGTTGTCAAAACGAAGACGGTTGACATTAAAATTCAAATCTTTTAGAATTCCAAAGATGCGTTGGACGTAGCTGAACATATACAGCATCCAAAAAGAGTTTAAAAGCAGCAGGAAAACGATGATCGTTGTATTCACAGATTGGGCCGCCAGAGCCTTTTCCGTGAGGTTGTTGGAGGAGTCGGTGGCGACATCAATGACTCCGAACATATTGACAAACCAGAAAAGAAAGATAATAAACAGGACAATCTGGAAAAACAGCAGATAGAAATGTTTCATAATCCATCGGGCCGTTACATTGTCCAAATGGCGAATCTTATTCATCAAAGTACCATTTCCCATAACTGTATTTTAACGAAGTTATGAAGGGGTGCAAATGTTTTTAAAAATTATTCGGGAGGGTGTATGGCACACAAAATTTTGATTGTGGACGATGAACGCATCAATATGGCCCTGGTTAAATTCGGTTTGTCGGAACAGCGCTATCAGGTTGTAGAAGCCAAAGACGGTATAGAGGGAATTGAAAAAGTAAAAGAAGAAAATCCGGACCTTATCGTTCTGGATATCCAGATGCCGAACATGAATGGATATGAATTTATGGCGGAGTTAAAAAGTCTGGATGATATTGATCCACCGCCGGTTATTATGTTAACGGCGAGTGACTCTATGGAAGATCTCTTCCGTATGGAAGGCGTTAAAGATTATTTTGTAAAGCCTGTTGACCTTAAAGCACTGGCTAAAAGTATTAAGAACATTCTGGGAGAAAATCCCGCTGCATCAGGAGAAGAATAATGGTTGTTATCGTTACGTTTGTTATTACCGCTGTGTGTTTTGCCGTTATTTATAACGCGAGAAAAATCTGGGTCATTAATCAGGACCGGCGTAAAGGCATTTATCCTCCTCAGGATAATGCGACATTGTTTGATGTCCGGCACCTTATTATGGAAGGAAAAGTGGATCTTGCGGTGAGATTGTACCGTGAAATTTTCGGTGTCAATCAGCATGAAGCTGAAAAAGCTGTGAACGAACTGCAGAGAAGCGTTTTTGAGAACAATTAACAGGCCGCAAGACTGACCGCCGCGCATCGTTAAATGCGAACGATTCTAATTACAGTTTTTTATTGTTTCTTTGTCATTGCATCCAACCTTTTTCCCGCCGATGAAAAATCAACATAGATGTCGAACTCTCCACGCAACGGTGTTTTAAATTTGAGTCAGGATAACATTCAAATCATGGGAACTTCATGAAAACAGTTAACACATTACGATTGAAATATTGGACCTATGTTTTCGGATGGATCGGGTTGATCTACTCCACCTTATGTATTGTCCGCCCGGTCTGTCAATTTCTGAAAGCGCATACACCGTTTGCGCTTATTATGGAAGCTGTCAGCATAGGGATTTTGTTATATCTTTTGATTCAATTCTTACGCGAACGGCGCACGTTTCTTATTTACGGTTTATTTATCATTGCCATGGTGCTCTATACTTATAATTTAAAGCTCTTGGAATATCCTGAGGAAAAAATTCATTATTTAGAATACGGTATTCTAGGATATTTGTTTTTGAATGCGTTGCGGTTGCATTGCCGTCCGCCAGCCGCTTACTTCTGGGCGTTTATCTTAACTGTTCTGGTCGGCTGGGGAGACGAGATGATTCAATATATCCTGCCCAACCGTTATTTCCAATGGAATGATGTTCTTCTCAATTTGCAAGCCGGGGCGATGGGGCTGATATTAACATTTTTGTTTCAACGGGTGAAAAAGGGATCGTAATCATGGCTTATTGCACACATTGTCAGCACTATATGTCGCCGAGAGATTTAATTACCAAGCCAATGATCTGTCCGGGTTGCGGTAAGAAATTGCGTTTTGATAAAAAAGAATATCGCGCGGTCACCCGACCGGGAATTTTTACCGCTCTTTTGATTTTATTCAATACGTATTATACTCCGAACCCCATTTATCGAGCCGGGATTGCGATTGTGTTGTTGATTTTGTGGTTCGTCTTTTTTGCACGGTTCATTAAATATTTAAAAACGGCCCAAATGGAAGCTTTCTAAGAATGAAGAATTATCAGAGCGATTTTGAAAATTTTGACACGCACATTTGGCTTAATGCCGCCAGTGAAGGGCCTCTGCCCAAAGTTTCAGCCGAGGCGTTAAAAGAATCTATTGTCTGGAAAAGTTTGCCGTACCAATTGGATATTCCAAAATTTGTGAGTGTTCCGTTGGAATTGAAGAAGAGTATTGGCGGGCTCATCGGAGCAGAAGCACGGGATGTTATTCTGGCCAACAGCGCCAGTTATGGAATTCATCTCATAGCCGATGGATTTCCGTGGCAAAAGGGTGATGAAATTTGTTTGATGCAAAATGATTTTCCAACGGATATCCTGCCTTGGCTTGCGCTTGAAAAGAAGGGTGTTGATGTCCGTCAAATCAAAGCCGATGACCGTATTCTGACTCCAGAGGAATTGGAAGCGGCCTTAACACAACAAACGCGGTTGGTATGTTTGTCTCATGTCCACACATTCAGTGGAATGAAACTGGATATTAAAGGTTGTGCCGCTTTGTGCCGCGGCAAAAATATTCCACTCGTTGTTAATATTTCTCAGTCGGCGGGAACCATGCCGATTGATGTCAAAGCCCTCGGTGTTGACGCCGTTGTTTGTGCCGGATACAAGTGGCTCTTGGGACCCTATGGCACGGGCTTTGCCTGGATGACGCCGGAATTGCGTGATCGCTTGGATATTAACCGGGCTTATTGGGTTTCCAGTTTATCGGAAGAAGAATTGCACAGTGAAGGCGCTTTATCATACAAAGATTTGAAGTCGGCCCGCAAGCTGGATGTTTTTGGAACAGCCAATTTCTTCAATTTTGTGCCGTTTCGGACTTCGATTGATTATCTGTTGGGTATTGGTTTGGATGTTGTTCAGCAGTACCATCGTGAGCTGCTGGATGGTTTTATCAACGTCTTTCCCAAGGGGCATTATTCCATTTTCAGCTCGTTAGAAAAGGGGGATCGGTCCAGTCTGCTGGTCTTTTCCCATAAAGATCCGGCCAAGAATCCGAATATTCATGCAAGTCTTTGTAAATCAAATATTTACACAGCTTTATGGAAAGGCCGCATTCGCTTGTCGCCGCATATCTATAATACTCCCAAGCAGTTAGAAATTCTTACCGAGTATCTGCAAAATCTTGCCTGACCGTAAAATTTTCACTATCAGATAGTTTGGTTTGTCCTTGAAATATGTGGCATACTTTAATGAAAGCAGAATTCAGGGTTTCCTGAAGGCTCTTTGCCAGTTTCAAGGAGGAGGTGAGAAGGATGAAAAAGACAATTGTATTTTTCATAGCTTTTGCCTTTGTGATGAGCGTGGCAGCGCCTGTAATGGCGGCAGGTATGGAGAAACCGATTAAGAAGTTTGCGGACGGAACAATCGAAGTGGTTAAATCTCCTCTACAGCTCGTTAAGCATCCAAAATCATCGATGGATGAGGCTGATCATAAGCCGATTGGACTGCTTAAAGGTATCATGCACGCACCGTTCCATATGCTAAAACAGGCCGGTGGTGGTGTGGTAGACATGGTAACATTTCCAATTGAATAAGGTATAATTCGTACTAATCTAACCTGAAAAAGACGGGTCCTTTAAAGGGCCCGTCTTTTTTATTAATCCTCATCACTTTTCTTGACTTTCCTTCCTTAAATCGATAAGATTTAAAGGTAAAATCTGCCTGGAAGTGAGATTTTCAATCCCTGAGCAGTGTCTTTCCAGCCATAGTCCAAATGAAAGGAATATCATGTCGGAGGTGATCAAAATTGTCGCGATTGAGGGAAGCATGCGGCCCAGCAATAATACAGCCAAGGCATTGGCCGTTGTGGTTGATGAATTAAAAAAAGTCGATAATATTGCCGTTGAGGTGGTCGATCCCAGAGAAATGCGTCTTTTGATGCCCGGTCAAACCGGTGATTCTTCCGAAGAAATTTTACAGAAAATTGTGAAAGACGCAACAGGAGTTATATTATCCACACCGGAGTACCATGGCAGTTACAGCAGCACGATCAAACTGGTTATTGATAATCTGGGATTTCCATCCATGTTAGCCGGAAAACCCGTAGCGCTTTTGGGTGTGGCCTCCGGTCGGATTGGCGCGATTAAAGCGTTGGAGCATCTGCGCAGTGTTTGTTCTCACGTCGGAGCATTGGTCCTGCCAGGGCCGGCGTCTGTGGCGGAAGTCCACAAAGTTTTTAATGAGCAAGGACAATGCACCGATCCTTCTGTGGAAAAACGATTACGTGGTCTCGCGGTAACGCTTGTTGATTATATCCATAAACATATTTGTCCACGTAAAGCCCTGGAAGATTTTGTCCGGGAACGTACCGACGAATAAAATATAGAAGAATATAACGACGAATGGAATTGTATAACTTTATTAGTTTGGCCGGTCTTTTCGGTTTTGTTTTCATTGGTTGGTTGCTGTCGACCAGCCGTAAAGATATCAATTGGCATGTCGTTGTATGGGGTATCAGTTTTCAGTTTTTGTTTGCCTGGTTTCTTTTTGTTTTTCCAGTCGGCATAAAGTTTTTTATGCTGATCAACACGATCGTTAATAAAATTCTGGCTTCGTCAACCGCCGGGGCCGAATTTATGTTTGGCGCGCTGGCCCTGCCGCCGGGAATGAAGGGGGCCGGTGGCGAAGAATCCATCGGATTTATCTTCGCTTTTCAGGCATTGCCAACGATCATTTTCTTTTCGGCATTGATGTCGATCCTCTATTTTTTGAATATCATTCCCCGTATCGTGAAATTCTTCTCCTATTTATTTACAAAATTAATGAGAGTTTCCGGTGCGGAGTCCCTTTGCGCGGCGAGTAATATTTTTGTGGGAATTGAATCGGCGCTGACAATTAAACCGTTCTTGAAAAACATGACGAAAAGTGAATTATGCACGGTTCTCACGGCAGGAATGGCGACGGTCGCTTCCAATGTCCTGGCCTTGTATGTGTTCAGTTTGCAGGATGTTTTTCCGAATATTGCCGGACACTTGGTTTCAGCATCATTTCTATCGGCCCCGGCGGCCCTGGCGATGTCAAAAGTTCTTCTGCCGGAAACCGAACAGCCGGAAACCTTGAATGAAAATGTTGAGCTGCATATCGAACGGGAGAATAATATTTTTGAGGCTGTTATTAACGGAGCGAATACCGGTGTTAAATTGATTGTGGGGATCAGCGCGTTATTAATCGCTGTGTTAGGGCTGGTTCATTTGATTGACCAGATTTTTCTGGGATTAGGCGGTTTAATCAATCAAATGTTTGATTGGAATGGCACATTATCATTAAAAAGTATTCTGGGTGTTATATTTTATCCGTTTACCGTGATGATGGGTGTTCCGCTGGAGGATGCCGGGATATTATCACGAATTATCGGAGAGCGGGTTATAGTGACAGAGGTGACATCGTATCACCATCTTGCCGGGTTTATCAGTAAAGGTATTTTAGAAAGTCCGCGCTCTATTGTCATTACCACTTACGCGTTATGTGGATTCGCTCATTTAGCGTCTATGGCTATTTTTATCGGCGGGGTGGCGGCGATTGTTCCGGAACGGATGCCGACGCTGGCCCGAATAGGGTTCAGGGCATTGCTGGCCGCAACACTGGCCTGTTTGATGACGGGGGCTGTGGCCGGAACTTTTTTCACGGAAAGTTCTATGCTGCTAGGGACATAGAAAGACTTAAGAGATGGAGCGCATACAACGGATTTTAGATTTTTGGTTTGAAGATTTAACGGATGACAAGCCGGTGGTTCCAGGACAGGGTGCCGCTAAGAAGTGGTTTAAGAAGAGTGATGACACGGATAATGAAATCCGTCAGAAATTTGAAGGGGATATTATCCGCGCGCGTAAACGTAAATATGACGCTTGGATGGAAACACCGGAAGGGATGCTGGCGTTGATTATTGTTCTGGATCAGTTTTCCCGCAATGTTTACCGGGATACGCCAAAGGCGTTTGAAAATGATTTAAAAGTGCTCGAATACGCGCTTATGGCCATTAAAAAAGGCTTTGATAAGAAGGTAACGATGATTCAGCGTCAATTTATTTACATGGCGTTGATGCACGCGGAAAATCTAGCTGTTCAGAAAAAGTGTGTGGAGTGTTTTGAAGATCTTCTTGAGGAGGCGGAAGAAAAGAAAAGTCCGGCCGCCGGTTATTTTAAAAATAATTTGAGTTACGCGAGCCGGCATTATGATATTATTAAACGGTTTAACCGCTTTCCGCATCGTAATGAAATTCTGGGAAGAAAATCAACAGCGGAAGAAATGGAATTCTTAGAACAACCGGGATCATCATTTTAAATTATGAATAAAAATCCGATAAAAAAAGATCATAGCGAACTGATTTGCGATATTAGTGAAATCAGTGGGCTTTTTGAAGATACAGGCGATTTGAATGTGTTCTTACAGCGCACGGTCGGTATGATTGCGGAACATATGCATTGCGATGTCTGCTCCATTTATCTCTATTACTACGATAAAAAAGAGGTTGTTCTTATGGCAACCAAGGGTCTTAACGAAAAATTCGTCGGGAATATCCGTCTTAAAGTTGGAGAGGGGTTAACCGGACTGGCCTTAAAAGAACTTCGTCCTATTGTCGAGCGAAATGCTTCTCAAAATCCGAGCTTTCGGTATTTTCCCGGTTTGGGAGAAGAAAAGTACGAATCATTTCTGGCTGTTCCGATTATCCGGGGAAAAAGAAAAATTGGTGTTATGGTTATCCAGAACACCAAACGTAACTTTTTCTCTGAACAAGATGTGAACGCCTTGCGCGCGATTTCTTCTCAGATGGCCAATACCATTGAAATTACCCGTATTATTCTGTCGATGGAAAAGCAGCCGTCGAAAAAGACGGTAGAAGAAAAACCGAAAGATTTAACCTTTGTCGCGGGAAAAGTCGGGTCCAGCGGTATCGCTTTTGGTGAAGCCTTTGTTTTAAAAAGTGATCAGAATTTTGTTTCGGAAAAAGAACTGAAAACGAAAAACAAATACACGCTGAAACAATTCCGTAGGGCCTTGGAGAAAACGGAAGAGCAGTTAGAGAATGTGCAAAAGCAGGTGGAGGAAACTCTTTCCGATGTGGCATCGCTGATTTTTTCAGCACAAATTTTGATGTTGAAAGATCAGGGGTTTGTTAATGCCATTGAGGAATTGATCAAGAAAGATGTTAACCCGCCGGAAGCTATTATTAAGATCGTTCAGAGATATTGCAAGCGATTTGAATCTATTGAAGACGCGTATATCCGGGAAAAGAGCCACGACGTTATGGATATCGGACGACGTCTTTTGGATAACTTGACGGGAAAAAAGAGTAAGTCTTTTAATTTATCCGAAAAGGTTATTATCGCCAGAGAGTTGTTTCCTTCAGATGCTTTGAAGTTTTCCTCCATGAAAGTCGGTGGGATTATTTTGTTAAGCGGCGGGGTGACCTCGCATTTGTCTATTTTATCCCGTTCTTTGCAGCTTCCGTTAATTATTGCCGATGAACCCGCTCTTTTGGACCTTTCGCCCGGAACCAAGATTTTAATGAATGGGGAACAGGGTGATATTTATATCAATCCGTCTAAAGACATTCTGACCAATTTTCCTGATAAGAAACACGAAGAGGCCGAACTTAAGAAACTGCAAAAAGGTGTTAAGGCCAAAACGGAAACCAAAGATGGTACGCGCGTTTATTTGATGGCGAATATTAATCTGTTAAGCGATATGAAAGTTGCCGCGGATTTCAAAGCAGAAGGGGTAGGGCTTTACCGGACAGAGTTTCCGTTTATTGTGAGGGATAATTTTCCCAGCGAGGAAGAGCAATATGTTATCTATAAAAAGCTGGTGGAACAGATGCCGGACAAGGAAATCGCCTTCCGTACATTAGATATCGGCGGAGACAAGGTTCTTTCTTATTTTGAACATCATCTTAAGGAAAAAAATCCTTATCTGGGATTACGTTCCATCCGTTTTTCATTGCAGCATATTGAAATTTTCTCACAACAAATTAAAGCGATTTTACGGGCCGGCAAGAATGCGAATGTGGGCATTATGTTTCCGATGATTTCTTCGGTGGATGAATTTATGGCGGCGAAAAGAGTGGTGGAAGATTGTATGGACGAATTGAAGGAAAAAAATATCGCTTATAACACCAAACCGAAAATTGGTTTGATGATTGAGCTGCCGTCGGTTATGGAAGTTATTGAAGAGCTTGCTGAACTGGCCGATTTTTTTAGTATTGGAACGAATGATTTTATTCAGTATATGCTGGCGGTCGACCGGACCAATGAAAAGGTCGCCGATTTATACCTGCCGCATCATCCGTCGATCTTGCGGGGTTTGAAAAGGGTTGTTGATGCGGCCAAGCGGCACAAAACCGATGTTTCTGTGTGCGGTGACATGGCGCACGAGACAAAATTTATGCCGTATTTGCTGGGAATCGGGATAAGAAAATTAAGTCTAAATGCGAACTTTATTCCCCGTATCCAAAAAGTCATCAATCGGATGACAATAAAGGATGCTGAAAAACAGACCAAAAATATCCTGTCTAAAAGCCGTCTGCGTGAAATTGTAGAACTTCTGGAATAGAATTCAGAACGAAGGGGTTTTTGAGTTGATCAGCATTATTATTCCTGTTCTTAACGAAGAAAAAGTTCTGACAGAACAGAAAGAGTATTTTGAAATTTTATCCACTCATGCTCAATTGATCTTTGTTGATGGCGGCAGTGATGATCAAACACCTGTTTTGGCCGCCCAATGGGGAGAGTTATTGACAGCGCCGAAGGGAAGGGCTTCACAGATGAACCGCGGTGTGGACGCGGCCAAAGGCCAGATATTGCTCTTCCTTCATGCCGACACACGAATTCAGCCGGAAGCGTTACAAACGGTTGAAGACAGCATTTTTAAAAATGTCTGTGATGGAGGATGTTTTACCCAGGTCATTGAGCGGCGGGGATGGATTTATCGCTGGATTGCTTTTACGGGGAACTGTCGTGCTCGTTGGACCAAAGTATTTTACGGTGATCAGGGAATCTTTATTCTCCGGGATAAGTTTCTGGAGTCCGGCGGATTTCCCGAAGTCGCTTTATGTGAAGATGTGTTGTTTACAAGGAACATCCGAAAAAAAGTCAAATTAGCCGTTCTGAATGATCCTGTTTTTTGTTCTTCCCGACGATGGGATAAGCAGGGCCTCTTAAAAACATTTTTTATTAACCTGCGTATCAACCGCTGTATCTTGTTGAATCAGGACTTTGATCGTCTTGCCAAACTTTATCGCGATATACGCTAAGTTAGTTGCTAGTTACTAGTCGCTGGTTGCTAGAAAAATTTCTAAGAACTAAGCATCAGGAACTAAGAACTATTGTAGAAAGTAGAGTGCATCATGAAAGCGTCAGATTTATTGGTTAAATCCTTGGAGAAGGAAGGTGTGGAATATGTTTTTGGTGTTCCCGGAGAAGAAAACCTTGATTTTCTGGAATCGCTCAGAAAATCGAATATCAAAATGATTGTGACCCGTCATGAGCAGGCGGCTGGATTTATGGCGGCCACATGCGGACGCTTGACAGGTAAAGCCGGGGTATGTTTATCAACCTTGGGTCCTGGTGCGACAAATCTGGTTACCGCTGCGGGGTACGCTCAATTGGGAGCGATGCCGATGCTGATGATTACCGAAAAAAAGCCGATCAAAACCAGCAAGCAGGGAGAGTTTCAGATTGAGAATATTGTCGATATGATGCGCCCGCTGACAAAATATACCCGGCAGATTGTTCACGGGAATAATATTCCCTCAAGGGTGAGAGAAGCGTTCCGTCGGGCCGAAGAAGAACGCCCCGGAGCCGTGCATTTGGAATTTCCCGAGGATGTTGCGGAAGAGATGGTAGATCTGGACACGTTTGACCGTAGCTTTTTCCGTCGGCCGATTGCGGAGGTTAAGGCTATTAAAAAGGCGATTGAATTGATCGAAAGCGCGAAGCATCCGTTAATTTTAATCGGAGCCGGGGCGAATCGTCAGACAACATCAAAGCGATTAACAGCATTTATTGATGAATCGGGCATTCCTTTTATTTGCACGCAAATGGGGAAGGGTGTTGTTGATGAACGGCATCCTTTATATTTAGGAAACGCGGCGCTTTCGGAAAATGATTTTGTTCACTGCGCGATTAAAAAAGCGGACTTGATCATTAACGTCGGGCATGACGTTGTGGAAAAACCGCCGTTCTTTATGCGGCATGATGATTCGATGAAAGTCATTCATGTGAATTTTTCTTCGGCGGAGGTGGATCCGGTGTATTTTCCTCAAGTGGAGGTTGTGGGAGACATTGCTAACAGTATTCGACGCATCTCCAGTGATCTTGAAAAACAATCCACATGGGACTTTGATTATTTTATGGATATCAAGAAGAAACTGGACGCGCATATTGAAAAAGGTAGTGGCGATAGCCGTTTTCCGATTTTTCCGCAGCGTCTGGTAGCTGATGTCCGCAAGGTGATGCCGGATGATGGAATTATTGCTCTGGATAACGGGATGTATAAAATATGGTTTGCCCGGCATTATCGCGCGTACGCACCGAACACCATTCTTTTGGATAATGCGTTGGCATCGATGGGGGCGGGACTTCCTTCGGCAATGGCCGCGAAAATTGTCCATCCTGATAAAAAGGTCATCGCCATTTGCGGAGACGGTGGTTTTATGATGAATTCACAGGAACTGGAAACAGCCGTGCGTTTAAAACTGGATATCAATATTATCATTCTGCGGGATGATGCTTACGGTATGATTAAATGGAAACAAAACGCGATGAACTATCCGGATTATGGTTTGGATTACGGCAATCCGGATTTTGTCAAATACGCGGAAAGTTATGGGGCGCGTGGGCATCGTCTTCAATCGACCGAAGAATTTGAGCCGTTACTGCGTTCTTGTATAAATTCCGGTAAGATTGATGTTATTGATGTTCCGATTGACTATTCGGAAAATAAGAAAATATTGATTGATGAGTTGGCGGCGATTACAAAAAAACTTTAAGACAATGAATTGACCGCTCAATAAGAGTTAGGGGGAATTACATGGCGATTAATGTTATCAATCCTGCGACAGCGGAAATGGTAAAAACATATAAAGAGATGTCGGCGGATGAAGTGGATCGTATCATCTCTGATGTTGATAAGGCTTTTTTATCGTGGAGGACCGTTTCTTTTAGGGAACGGGCGGTCTGCATGAAAAAGGCGGCGGATATATTGCGGCAGAACGCGAAAGAATACGCACAGCTTATGACATTGGAAATGGGGAAGCCCATCAAACAGTCGATCGGTGAAGTGGAAAAATGCGCGTGGGTTTGCGATTACTATGCCGATCAGGCCGAGGTGTTTCTAAAAGATGAACGGATTGAAACCGATGCCAGTAAAAGTTATATCGCTTATAATCCGTTAGGAATTGTGCTGGCGATTATGCCGTGGAATTTTCCTTTCTGGCAAGTATTCCGTTTTTTGGCACCGACTTTAATGGCCGGGAACACAGGGCTTTTAAAGCACGCGCCGAATGTCACCGGCTGCGCTTTGGCTATTGAAGATGTTGTCCGAAAGGCCGGTTTTCCCGACAATGTGTTTCGGACGGTGATTTTAGAAAACGAAAATGTGGCGCGTGTGATTGAAAACCCTCTTGTTAAAGCGGTCACTTTAACGGGAAGCACGCGGGCGGGAAAAGCGGTCGGCGCGAAAGCTGGAGCTTATTTAAAAAAGGTTGTTTTAGAATTGGGTGGTAGTGATCCTTATCTTATTTTAGAGGACGCCGATTTGGAAAAGGCGGCCCAAACG
>JAGQKQ010000239.1 GCA_020430005.1 Candidatus Omnitrophota bacterium | reverse complement strand
CGTCTTCAAATTCTTTCATACCGACGGCGTCTTTATTTCGACGGGCCGCCAACAACGCCGCTTCATTACAAACATTCGCTAAATCGGCTCCTGAAAAATAGACGGTTCGCTGCGCAACTTTTCTAAGATTTACATTATCGGCGACTTTGATTCCTTTGGTGTGTACTTTTAAAACCCCCTCCCGTCCGTTAATATCCGGTAAGCCCACAACAATCTGACGGTCAAAACGTCCCGGTCGAAGTAACGCCGGGTCCAGCGTATCCGGTCTGTTCGTCGCCGCGATCAAGATTAATCCGCCTTGCGTGTTAAATCCGTCCATTTCCACCAACAGCGCATTAAGTGTCTGTTCACGCTCGTCATTACCGCCGCCGATTCCGGCAAAACGTTGACGACCAACGGCATCGATTTCATCAATAAAAATAATGGCCCCTTTTCCGGATGTTTTGGATGCCTTTCGTCCTTGTTCAAATAAATCGCGCACACGTGAGGCCCCAACCCCGACAAACATTTCCACAAAATCGGAACCACTGAGTGAAAAGAAAGGAACACCCGCTTCCCCGGCGACCGCCTTGGCCAGAAGAGTTTTTCCCGTTCCGGGAGGACCAATCAGAAGAACCCCTTTTGGAATTTTTCCACCAAGACGTTCAAATTTCTTAGGGTCTTTCAAAAACTCAATAACTTCCTGAAGTTCATCTTTCGCTTCATCTACACCAGCGACGTTCTTAAATGTAATTTTACCCGATTCTTTTCCTGAAACCTTCGCTCTGGATTTTCCAAAAGACCATATTTTATTGCCAACCTGACTTCCCCGATGAGAAATATACCAAATGAACGCAATGATAATTAAAATGGGAAGAAAAGAAAAAACAAACTGTGTCCAGAATGTCTGCGGCGGAACAACTTTAAAGTTGGTGACTTTTTCTTTAATCTCTTCCAAAAGTTTTTCATCATTGTTAGGAATATTTAAACGAAACTCGGAGCCGTCTTCTAGTTCTCCTTTAAGTGTACTTTCAGTACTTTCCGTTAAACTTAATTCCTTAATTTGATGTGTTTCCTGATTTTTTTCCAGAATCAGAAGAAATTCACTATAGGTTAATTCTTTCTGCGGACCAATTCCCTGACGGCTGACTTGTCCCATCATAACCAAAAAAATAAAACCAAGCACAAGCCAAAACAGCATATTATTAGGCTGCTGCGGTTGTTTTTTAGGCGGCGTCTTCCGTTTTGGTGGTGGCGGTGGTGGTGTATTTTTATTCGGAAAGTTATTTTCAGGCATATGGATATCCTCGAATTTACTTCATATTTTTATTATTTCTCGATGATGTAACGCTATAGATTATAGCGAAATCATGTAATTATTCAAGCCTTCTTATCAATAACGACATGCCCTCTGTCTTTTTTAATTCTCACCCCAAAAGGCAGGTCGACAACAGCCCCCTCCGGCCGGTTAGCCAGCAAATCTGTGATTTCCTTAATATGAACGGCGTTCAATTGGCGCCCGTGTCCTTTTACTGCTGCCATCAACTGACGAAGGCATTCACATTGAATTGTTTCCGGCAGGCGTTTAAAACTCGATACAGAAAATCTGGCCTTTTGTCCTTCAACAATTTCAGCTCCGATTTTCTTTAATGCCTTGGTCGCCTGCTCTTCAATATAAGCATAATCCCGGGCGGCATTATCGGCATATCCACAAAGCACTGATTGAATGCCCTTGTTATATTCCTTCTCCAAAAGCGGCATCAATTCATGGCGGATCTTGTTCCGAAAAAACTTTGGATCAAAATTGGATTGATCCTCTCTATATTGAATTTTCTTCGTCTTTAGAAACTTCTCGATGTCCTCGCGTGTAACATCCAGAAACGGCCGAATAAACCTTATTCCTTCCATGGCGGAATCCGGCAACATGGCTCGAGTCCCTTTTAAACCGCTTCCCCGAAGCAGACGCATCAAGACCGTTTCCGCCTGATCATTCTTATGATGCGCCAATGCGACAACATTCAATTTTTGTTTTTGGACCGTTTTTCTAAAAAAAGATAATCGACGGAGCCGCGCCTTCTCTTCAATGGATCCTTTAACCTGACGGGCATTTCTCCAGCAGTCAACAACCAGAGGCAAATTTAATGATTCCGCAAAAGAACGCACAAATTTTTCGTCGGTATCAGCCTCTTTGCGCAACTTATGATTATAATGGGCCAGCATTATTTCTGCGGCGAAATGATGACGAAGCTCTTTTAACAGACAAGCTAAAGCCACAGAATCCGCCCCTCCGGAAATTCCGACAAGGATACGGTCTCCTTTACGAATTAGATTATTCGTCTGAATGTATTGCTTAATACGTGTTTGAAAATTCATAAGAAACTAAGAAGCGTTGATGCGGCCGTCACAATCTTATTCATTGTGTATTCCAAGAAATTCTTTTCTGGCGGCCTGATAGGCGGTTCGTAATTGTTCTTCATATTTTGTATTGGGCGGACGAAGAGAAAGATCGGCAAAACCTTTTTTTAAAATCTCCGCGTTAACAAAAACATCATCATCCAGAAGAAAAGCGTAGGCTAAGGTGATATGTTTATCTCCTATTTTGTTAACATCGAATTCCAGTCTGACCCGCTGATCCAGCAATAATTCTTTGGCAAACTCAAAGGCTTGGTCCTCAATCGTGATCAATGGGGTTGCCTTTTTCTCGATCACAAAACCGTATTCATCCCGTTGTTGGCGTTCATGACGCGGTGCTTCCGGGGCCTTTAACCCGATTAAATGGACCAGCTCCCCGCTTTCGATTCTAAACGTATCGGCACTAATAACTTCAATGATTAGGACATCCTGATATTGGTTGTCCGTTTTGAAGAAAACGTCAAAATTTGATTGAGCAGACACTACCGGAGTGGATAGTAGAAATAGAAATGTTGTGAATAAAAGAAGTCTTTTCATAACTTCAAAAATGGTAGCGAGGGGCGGGTTCGAACCGCCGACAACACGGGTATGAGCCGTGCGCTCTAACCAACTGAGCTACCTCGCCATATTAATAATGTAAATCCGTAAATCCGGGGACACGTACTAGTACGTGTCCCCGTAAAGATATGACA
>JAGQKQ010000238.1 GCA_020430005.1 Candidatus Omnitrophota bacterium | reverse complement strand
AAAAGACACGTTTGGCTCCAAAGCGGCCGAGGTTAAAGAAATTCGTTTAACCTATCATGAGCAGAAAAAACCGGTTGTTTTAAAATCGGCAGTCATTCCTGCGCCGTATTCTCATGATGTGCGGGAACGCAAAGTTCGGCAGATTGATGTAAGCTTTGTTTAAACGCGAAAATTGTTTATATTGACATGATGTGATTTGCGTACGTTGAAATGCAGTTCACACAACTTGGAAAGGGTTCTTCTATGAAATTAAAAACAGTAACCGCCGTTGTCATTTCCTGCTTTATTCTAACCCCGCAAGTACACGCCTTAGAACTCGAAGATTATTTTCCCATTAATGATAAAAACGGATGGTCGTATCAATCGACAGGTCTTGACCCGGCATCTTTCGATAAAACGATCTTCACGTATATTTCCGGACAGGAACGGGCCGATTATCAAAACGGTCATCAACCTGTCGGGCCAAGAATATATTATGACATTGAGTTGGGGAAGCCCGATACACAAGAGTCTTACGATGTGATGCGTTTTGATAAAAATATTTACGGCGGTTTAACGCTGATGAAATCGGTCGATGATAATGAGTATACGTTGTATGGAGCGAATATTGATCCCTGCTGTGGTCCACCGGCCAATTTTTCCCCGAGCAAACCAGTTGTTTTAGCGCCGCTGACATTTAATATCGGCGATGTTTATGTGGTGGACAATGGTTTGCCGCCATCAAGTTTAAGCGCGGGGCCGGGGTTTGTGGAGTATACCTACGATGATAGAGGGACTACGGATCGGGCGGATGATCTTTTAATCGGAGAGCGCAAAAGTACAATGAAGTTTACGTTTGAAAGTATTGAGCCTGAAGTGACGGTTCAGGCCGGAACATTTTATGATGTCCTGAAAATCAAACAGGAAGAGACCTTTGCCGAACCGGCATTCTTGGATAATCCGGATGCCAAAACAACCGTGACAAGTTATCTGTATTTGGCCAAGGATGTGGGAAAGATTATGGAAGTTTCGGCAGAGGAGGAGACAACCTTTTTGCCGGGTACCAACACAGTGGATACGGTGACACAAAGAAGTCGAACAGATGAATTGGTTAATTATAAATTGAGTTATCAGGATGTCGATCAGCTTGTCCTGATTGATTGGGAAAATCCCATCAGCCAGCGGTTTGGACAAAAAAGTATGTATGATCCGAATACAGGCAAAACGGTTTGGGATTATACGCTTAATCCGGATATTGGCAATCTTCCTCAAAATGTTGTAGTGGATTTAGATGATAAAGCGGAAATATTGAATGAACTGCGGCAAATCTTTCGCGATTCGGGTATGGAAAAGATATCGATTGTTGATTCCCATACCTACCGTCTGGCCGATGAAAATCTTCCTTCTGATGCGTTAAGCGTCCGTTTTGGATCAAGAACAACGATTGATAAAACGGATTTATTAGGGATTGCGCTTGATATCGGGAATGGGGTAGATTTCGATGATATTCATAATGAACGTAAAGATGGTGAAGTTGCCGTCTTTTTAGATAAAGATTTCTCTAATAAATATATTGCGGAACTTATTGCGCATGAAGTCGGGCATGGATTGGGACTGCGGCATATCAATGCGTTTATTCCACCGGAAGAGAATGCGTCCAGAGAAGTCATGGACTATCAAAGTGGTCCCGGCCGGGAGGAATTTACAAATCTTCCCTCTATTATTCAAGAGCCGCCGATTGATCCCGGTACTGATCCTATAACAAATCTTCCGTTAACGCATAATCCTATTTATCATTTGAATCAATATACATTGGGCCAGACAATCTCGACCTGGAAAGGGGAAGTTGTTACCCCGGGAACCTATGACACCATAGCGGTGGAAGATTATTACAGTCTTTTCGGTCTTAATATTGATCCTAACCAAAGCATCTATGATGTTACGGTCAGGGTAAACCGGGAAGGTCTGGGGGGATCGTGGCAGTCTGTCTATGGTCTGCCGGAATTAACTATTGATGATCTTATGCTTTTGGAATTATCGGTTCCTAAGAATCTGCCTGTTCAAGTTTGGGCCTCCTCAGCAGAAAACAGTGAAGAGTGGGATTTGTTGTTAGGGTATGGTGATATTACGAATCCGGACTTTAATCTTTTCCCTGGAGGGCGCCGGGATGGAAATATTTTTCGCTATTTGTCGGACTCACAGACATATGAGATCTATGGCAATTTTCTTTTGGCCGACTTAACAGATGATGGAGGTAATGGTGGTTCCGGTGGGACGGGTTCTAATGCAGTCCCTGAACCCATGACTCTGGCTTTATTTGGATCAGGACTTTTAGGCGCTGTTATTACCCGACGGAAAAGAACATAGCATCTGGGGGCGTGTAACGTACCTTCAGGCACGTTACACGTCCCCAGATATAACCCCAAAAAGGGTGTTTTTTGATATTTTTCATTTCAGGGGCTTGAAATTCCCATACTCTTGTACTAGAATAATCTTTAATCGCAAATGCAATGTTTGTGTGTTTTATCTTCATACCAATAATCGTTTTTCAATGTAAAAAAATATCCTTATTTGGCGTATTTAATACGATACGATAAAAACTGTTATCATTAAATCAATTAAAGGTTTGTTTTGAGGAGGTTTTATATGTCATCGTCAGAAATTACCAAACTCAACGACAAAGTCAAAAAGGAAGGTGCTTTTTTAGAAGCACTGCGTCTGGAAATCCGTAAGGTCATGGTCGGTCAGGATTATCTTATGGAACGTTTGATGGTGGCTTTGTTGGCTAATGGGCATGTGTTGTTGGAAGGTGTTCCCGGTCTGGCCAAAACAACGGCCATTAAAACATTAGCTATGGCGGTCCATGCCAATTTTCAACGACTGCAGTTTACCCCGGACATGTTGCCCGCGGATCTTACAGGGACTTTAATTTATGATCAGAAAAGCGGCGATTTTGTGGTGAAAAAAGGTCCACTGTTCGCCAATTTTATTCTGGCGGATGAGATTAACCGCGCCCCCGCCAAAGTCCAGAGCGCGTTATTGGAGGCTATGCAGGAACGTCAGGTGACGATCGGCCCCGATACATTATTATTACCGCAGCCTTTTCTTGTTTTAGCCA